>JAKQFZ010001063.1 GCA_029558215.1 Candidatus Omnitrophota bacterium | reverse complement strand
CATTGTCGAAGAAGGCACGCGCTGCATAGGCCAGGTAGCCCTCTTCGAGATAGGCTCCAAAGGTCTTGGTGAATTGCTCCCAGCTCGTCACGAGCACAGGTTTGTTGATAGGGCCTTTTTCCGCAATGCCAATCATCGCAGCCACCGAAGTGGAGATTTGCTTCACATAGAAGCTGAAGTCCGTTTCTTTGGGATACAATCCCGGAGACAGGTAACTTCCCATCACTTCCTCCTTCTGGGTTGGCCTTCGGTACTATTCGTGTCGGCAGCTTCTTCCTGAGGTGATTCCTGGATTTCCAGTAGTCCTCGTTCGCTTGCCCGCTGGAGTTCAACGGACAAGGATTCGTTCTGGATTTGCAGGGATGCCCTGGGTCCCAGATACAGGCTCTTGCCATCCTTGAGATGGAACGTGAATGGCTGGTTCTTCTTATTTCTGAGCGTCAGCACATGGTTCTCCTTATGGTTTCAGATTGAGTTCGCTGTTCACATCGCCGGTGAACTGGATGGTCATACTGGAGATGAGCTTGCCCACGACGACTTCGCCGGAATAGACTGGACAATCTTCAAGACGCAGCTTGGCAGAGCATTGGTGGAGGTTGGAGAGGTTGACCCGTCGATGCGAGCCTAGCGGAACGCTCTCCACAAGATTCAGTTGTCCCCAGGGGCCGATTTGAATTACGGGATTTGAGTCCAGAAAGCCCGCCACCTTTTCTTGCATCTGGAGCATATCGACCTCCGTGCCGGTGGTCACAATGAGCTCGAAATCGAGGTGGTAGTATCGGGGATGCCTGCTCTTCTCCGTAGTCATTGTCCGGGTGTTGTTGGAGAAGCTTGGCGCAACGCAGCGCCGTCTTCCATGCTCGGACAATGATGGCCCCTGGAGAATCACTGAAGGCACCCGTTTGACTTCGAACACATCGTCGGCAAAGACCAGAACGGCATCCTTGTGGACGTCCTTCTGTAGTGCCTTGATGAGCGATTCGGTAGCCTCTTGAATCATCCGGTATTCCAGGGTTGTTTCCTGTTTCTTACCGGAACCGATTCAAGAATGACGGGTTCACATCACACTGGCGATCGCATCGTGATAGTTCTTTTGAATTTGCTGCCGATACTTTGCCATTACAGGGTGAAGGAAGGGTCGCGGAGGGATCACGATGGTGGCTCCGCTTGGATGGCTGATAGTAGCTCCAAACTCCATTATGGCACCGATGTTGGCCATGCTTTCTCCATCCTTGTTGATCGATGTACGCAGCAGCCCAACAAAGGCGGTATCTTCCACGATTTTCTGTGTGATGCTGTTGATCAGGAAGCCGGTATCGATCAGCGCCTTGGTGGACTTTCTCTTCCGGCGTTCAATGGTGCTTTCGGCAAGCTTTACGAAAGGCTCTCCACCAGGTGCCTGATTGCGAATGCCCTTCTGGATTTCCCGAACCAGGAACAGTGCATTGCGGATGGTTGCCTGGCGAATCGCCATGGTCAAACGGGCTCCCATGCTGCCGTTCAATTTCGCTTTCACTTTGTTCCAATCACCAAAACGTTCAACGGCCATGGATCTCCACCAGGTTGAGAATGAGATGGGTCACCGTGCCAAAGAAGTAGGCCGGTTCAATAGTCTGAATCCGGAACCTTCGTCCCTGTATTTCCAGATGGTCTTCGGCCTGAATGGAAGCATCCGGCAACACCGATGCAGTCGCGTCGATCTTGCCGGACAAGTCTTCCTTGGGTTCTTCTTTAAGCTCCAGCACCAATGTTCCTGAAGGATCGAAAGCCCCCTCGTCGGAACCATAGAGTCGATTCTGATATGAAGGCCGTAGGATGCTTGCAGAAATGCCGGATGCCAGGATCAACTCCTGGACATCCTTGGTCGCCGAATCAAGCTCCGAGGTACTCATCAAGCTCATTGTTGACTCCCTGCTGGTAGAGGACCGGACTCAGGCCAGTTGGCCGGATCATGTAGTCATCGGAGGCTGTGGTTCCGATATCAGGTTTCAGTTGCTTGATGCGGGCCTTGTATTCCGTGGTCAAGTCTGCTGCCAGCTCTGCCCATTGTTCCGGTTGCTTGGTCTTATCGACCCTCTTGTCGCCAGAAGAAAACGAGAAGGCATTCGCCGTCCTCGTTCTCATCATCTGGCAGGCATTGATCTTCGCGCAGAGGAGCAACAGCTCCACCAGGTCTGCCGTCATGGTCAGGTCGGCACCGCTTGCTACCCAGGGGTATGAGGTGTCCAGATCGCCATTGATCTGTATCAGGCCCCGGTGAAGACAGCGCTCCAACTGCGCATCCCCGAAAAGGACTCCGTCCTGGTCCCCAAGGTCCAGGCGGAGGCTTGTCAGGAGATCATTCAGGTTCATCGCTCTTTAGCTCCTGGAGGCGAAGCTTGAGCGCATCGATCACGGTCTTACGCTTCTCGGAACCAAGCAGTTCCTTGAGCGCAGCCGGATCGTTGACCAGTCCGACTCGGGCGACGGCATCCGTCGCATTCATCGAAGCAATGGCTTCAACGGGAGGAGCTGCCGGTGGTGGCACCTGGGGAGTGCTAGCCGGAGCCGACTCCACATCTTGCACCACGAGGTATCCGCGCTTGATGGCCGATTCCATTTGCGGAGACGTTTTCTCCACCGTTGCGATTTCGTTCTTGCGGAGCTTGATCCCGGCATCGGGGATCATCAGGATTCCAGGACGAGTGCTTTTGACGATCATGGTTCCTCCTTAAACGCCCAGCTTGATTTTGGCGATGATGTCCGGACGTGTCACGCCCTGGCCGATTTCCGACCAGACCAGCCAGCCGGTCTTGAAGCGAGTCTTCTTGTCCACGGAATCGGACTTCAGAGCCTCGCGCACAGGCATCTTTCCGACTTCTTCGTCGGGGATGATCAGAATCTCGTTCATGGGCATGGCTGCCGTGAGCAAGATGCCGCCAGTACCGTAGTTCTTGACCACACCCTTCTGGCGCAGTTCAAGCGAGGTCTGCGGATCCAGATCCCAGTCGCGGATATCGTTGAAACGACGGCCGCGCATGACTATGTACTTGACTGTGAGTTCCATGTCCTCGATGATGGAAATGGCCTCGTTGAGGGCTTCCTCGGTGAGCACATTTCCGGCGACCTCGATGGTGTTGGAGGCGGGAACGGAACTGGAAAGAACAGTCAGGGTGCGACGGTCCATTTCCTTGCGGATCGCATCGGCTGCGCTGCTCTGGATATCCATGAGCGTGCCGATGTTGCCGTTCTTGAGGACGGACACATCCACCATGGGATTGGAGTGGATGCGGTTGGTGGGAAACTCGACTTCTTCTTCGCCGAGTTCCTGCTCCTGGGCTTCGCCGTCCTTGCTGATCCAGAATGCCTTGACCACTGGCTTCTTCTGGTACACCGGACGCTCGCCCTTGGGTAGAGTGTGCTTGGTCAGGAGCAAGGAGGAGATTTCCTTGCGCTTGATTTCCTGCTCGATGGGAGCCGCGATGGCTGCAGCGAGCGCCTGCATTCCCTCGGGAGATTCCATGGCTTCGCTCATCAGCTGACCCATGGTCTCCATGTATTCCTGGCTGTGGATATCTTGATCTGTCTTCATGGTTTTTCCTTACAGGTGAAGCTGGAACTTGAGGGTGCCGCCCTTGACCGCGATGGCCTGGCCAACCACCAGATCGCCAGTCGCGACACCATTGGTGAGCTTGCCGTTTGCCGATACCTTGAGCAGGTCGCCTGCCGCGATAGTGCCGTCGAACACATCGGTCTCGTATAC
>JAKQFZ010001057.1 GCA_029558215.1 Candidatus Omnitrophota bacterium | reverse complement strand
CGCCCTCGTGGCGCAACGCGACCACGTCCATGCCGAAGCAGTCCATGCCGGTGAACATGGATGAGTAGCCCGGCGTGGTCGGAATGCTTGGGCTGTAGCACCGCTCGAACACTGCTCCGTTGGACGCGAGCTTGTCCATGTGCGGTGTCGTCAGATGCGGATAGCCATACAGGCTCATGTGATCCGCACGCAGACTGTCAATCCCGAACAGAATCAGATTCGTCTTCCTCTTCATGAACAACTCCTCTTGGGTCAATTGCCCCTGGCTGAGCGCAACAGTCTCTCAGCTCCTGCTCCCTGTTTTTCTAACGCGCGCCAAGCGCTTTCAAACACGAATTCAGATAACCATAGCTCTCCGCAGCAATGATCGAGACTTCCGGCAGACTCAACTGCCCAGCCCCAATGACTTCAAGGCACACTGGCCCCGAGTAACCAGACTCAACCATCTCTCGGCAGTACGCATGAAGGTCAATCTCCCCGCGGCCACAGGCTTGTTCTGCCGGAGTGCCCGGAGAAGGTCCTGGCCCTTTGCAGTCTCGGATATGAATGTGTTTCACCCGACTGATGACTTGTTTCAGAGCGTCTGCAGGAACTTCTCCCGCTCGATGGATGTGGCTGGGATCCATATCAATGCCGAACGCGGGGGAGTTGATCTTCTCCATGACGCGCAATGTGGTCGGAGTGTTGTAGACAGATGCATTCACATGTGCCTTCACGCACAGAGTCACCCCGTAGGGTTCCGCGATCTCGGCCATCTTCGCCATCATGTCCGTCTGACGCTGGAAATCCTCTTCCACATCAAACACTCCACCAGGACCGATGTTGACCACGGGAATGCCGATCTCGGCTCCCGCTTCAAAGGCCTTCTTGAGCCGGTCTTCATCAAGCGCCGCCTCTTCCATGGACAGCAGTTCAAGCCCGTTGTCCTGCACAATCTGCTTAATCTCTGATGCCTGCTCCCGCCATCTGTCCAAATCCAGATGCTCACACATCCCCTTGATGGCGGACATCTCAATCCCATCGAACCCGGCCAGCGCGACATGCTTGGCCGCGGTGGCAAAGTCAAAACCAGCAAACAAGACAGAATTCACCCCGAGTTTGATCATGTGCGAAACCCTTTCTCTACCCTTCAAAAGGTGCTGTCAAATAGGTGAAAGATCACCCTGTTTTCTCTATAAGGATAACCAGCACTCGTCAAGCAGATTCTTCATGGTAGGAAATGCTTTCTTGAATTTGCACTTAGAGATGTCCAGATAGCGTAGAAGGACTCCATCCGCGCCATTCAGCACAGCAGTTCTTCAAATCTTAGAGGTGTGACCGATTCTGTCACTGCAGCAGTCTATTGTTCATTCAGAGAATTCCGTCTTTGGGGAGTCTCAAAGGCAGAAATTGGAAAAGGGGATGGTTCCTTCTGTGGTACGTAAGAAAATCTGCTTCTTCATTTCGAGGAGAGCCTCTGTTGAAACGTTTTCAGGGACAGTCAAAATGAATTCATGGTCAAGATATCTAATACTGGGAATGACAATCCTGTCCTGCCTATGCAGTCCAGGGTACGCGGGCTCCCTGACCTTGAAAAATGGAGCTAAACTAGATGGCAAAGTGACCATCATTGATAACACAGTCAAACTCGAGACTCCTGCGGGAATCATCTGCATTCTGCAGATGAATGAGCTGAAAGCCATCGAAGACGATCCCACAGAGACGCCAACCGAAACACCTACTCCAACACTGACGCCAACGGAAACCCCAACACATACTCCATCACCAACAATCACTCTGACTTTCACTTCAACGCCAACTCCCACGCATACCAGAACGTTTACGCGAACTCCGACACCTACAATAACAATGACCTTCACCCCTACAGCCACATTCACACCCACAGATACTCCCCGCTATTTCAGTTTGAAAACCGTTGTTGAAACCCTCACTGATCCGACGTCTACGCAGCTACGCAAACAGGCGTTCGTTACGGAAGAACTCCACCTTCCGATACGAGCGACAGGAAGACTCATAGAATTGATGCGTCATAAACCTTCTCTGCAACAGCGGTTGCGTAATATGTGCAAGGAACAAATCCTTGCACCAATTGCAGTTGATACAGGATCCTCCAACTTCTCTGCTTTGTTTATCTTGATCTTTCCCGCCGACGGGCTTGAAAACGTACCCCAACAACTTCATCCGATCAACTGGAGTATCGGACAGGTGCTACACTTCGAAGGAACATACTTGCATGATCAGGCTCTGTTGCATGACCTGACAGATACAGATCCTTTTACTGAAAAGGGAATCCTGCTTTTCCTTGACGCTAGAAGAATCATCCTCGACCAAGACGGACAACGGTTTGAACTTGAGTTCGGAGAGTAGCGAGTAGCCACCGTGTGCCCACACGGTGGGATCACTAATTCCGGTACCGGTTCCACGAGGATTCTGGTTGCGGTGAAACCAAGCGACTTGCTGAAGAAAAATCTAGTAAGAAGACGTGTCACTCACCAAACAATCGGTTGATGAAATCAAAAATGAACTCCATTTCCCTTGTTTCCTGCTGCTCATATTCCATCCTTCTGTAGTAGGACATATCTTCGCGTTTGATGTAGGCCGTTGGCTCTCTGTCGGGTCCTGAATAGTAATCAATGCCAGAAGGTCCAGTTGTTCCTGTAGTGCAGCCTCCCACAAAGAAAGGAAGCAGAATGGAAAGAAAGTATTGCGAAAGCCTGGAAGGCTGTTTTCTTCCGTATGTACGACTAGAGCCTGACGGTGAGGCAACAGGCGTTCGAACATCATGGCTGAGTTTTGCAGATGAGTTTCTACCTGAAGAGTCTACTGGCTCAGCGGATTCCTGAACTAAAACCATTTCCTCTGTGCGGTAGCAAGTACGGTGGAGTATCATGGCCATCATTTCCCCACTTGAACAAGCACAAGCCCTGGTATCTGGGAGAGTCTTATCTGTATTCTTCTCTCCATGCTTGCCGACACGGTATCAGCAAAGACAGACTGAGACACGCAATCCTTGGTC
>JAKQFZ010001037.1 GCA_029558215.1 Candidatus Omnitrophota bacterium | reverse complement strand
TACATTTCACGCCATGCAGTTTGTCTCGCCATCTTGACCGGGTTTCTAGGCGTTTCTGCTCGTTGTTCTGCTGGATGCCAAGTTGACCCAGCAACATCGGCATTCGTGTAGTAATCTCCCAGTGGGGAATTATACATAGGTGAACGGATTGGCTTGGCTTTAGCTCGTGACGTTTTGGCATGTGGGTTCATGCCATAAGGTAGTGTGGTTAAACAAAAAGAGCCGCACGAGGCGGCTCTTTTTTTACTTGCGGTTATGGCAGCAGCTTATTTTGCGAAGGTTTTTGCATAGTTCTCCTTGCTGACCCAACCGATGTCTCCGAATCCGCCGATGTAGTAGACCTTCTCGATATCGAGTCTGTAGAAGTTGAAGTCGTGGAAGTTCTGGTAGAGCTTGCCCTTCGGATGACGTTTCACGAAGATTTCAGCCACCTTTTCGATTTCATCCTTGGGGACCAACTTCATGTCGCCGATGAGGGTCACTCGGCTTCCGTTGAAGTCATCTTTCGGGTCTGGCTTCATCACAAACACAGACGCTTTTGTGTTTGCCTTGACATTGGCGGTGTGTTGTGCGAGATCGCTGATCATGATGATGACACGACCTTGATCGTCATAGGCGTAGGGCGCAGCCGACATGAAGGGCTGGCCATTCATCATGGTTGAAAGGGTTCCCAGTGTGTGGTCTTTGACCAGTTTGCTGGCTCCTTTGGCTTGGTCATCATCAGCGAACGTCATGCTTGTCATCCCCAGAATCAGTAGCGTGTACAATAGGCGCATTGTCGTATTCCTTTACGATGCGATTCGGCATCCAAGGCCGAACCAAGAACAGTGTGCCGATTGAGAACGCATCGGCACCGGCGTTCTGGAAGGCGTAAACGTCTTCCAGACAGAAGATTCCACCACCTCCGATGATGGGTTTCTGTGTCATTCCTTTGAGTTTCCGGACGGCTTCGAGGGCTCGTTCCTTGATGTGCTGGCCGCTGACGCCACCGGGGAGCTTGTGTTTGTAGCTCTCAATGGGTGAAGGGTCGGAGAAGGCGTCTTTCCACGGAATTGTGTTGATCGCATGGAAGGCGTCCACGAAGGGTTCCACTGCCGTTACAACAGTTGGAACGACCTGACTCTCGGACAGTTTCATCACTATGGGAGTGCCGATTTTGGAGAATTGCTCCATGATGGGCACCAG
>JAKQFZ010001015.1 GCA_029558215.1 Candidatus Omnitrophota bacterium | reverse complement strand
ATGGTGCCTGCTCCTTGGAATTCTTTGCTGCCAGGAACTGGCCCAGAGAAACCAATCCCTGAATCGTAGCCATGCCTTCTTTATCGGCTGCAAATTTGCCGATGGTCTCTTGCTGTTTCCCGGTCAATGGAACCAGATCGTCTTCCTTGGTGGCGTTGTAGATCCCCATCGCCATCTGTTTGATGTCCGTTTTCTTGCCATTCAAGTCATTGCGGAAATCTGCCAGAACCTCATCAAAGGGCTTGGCATCGGTCTTGTACCCAAGGGCCTGAGCCAAGGCCATGTAGTAGTTCATCAAAGTGGCGTCATCGGCCTTGGGGTCGATGGTAGAAGTCCATCCTGCGTGCTGGAATAGCACCCGATGGATCTTGCTGTTCTGAGGATCCAGGTTGCGGGTAGCCGCGTTCACACGGAAGTTGCGTGCCACCTTGCGCAGCGTGTAGAACTTGGTGCCGGCAGGAAGATCGGTCATCAGATCCTGGGCATCTTTCAGTTGTGTCTCTAAGCCCTCATTGCGAGCACGAACCGATTTAAGTCGGGATGCCTGGATGCCATCGGTCAACATATCACGCCATCCAGCAGCTCGCAACACTGCCGTATCACCCAGCGCTGCAAAGGCTCGCTGCATGACAGGGATCACCGTGAACGGTCGCTTCTGTGTCTGATCCTGTGACTTGACCAGTTCAGCCGGGATCACCTGATCGGTCTTGTCGGCTGTCTTTTGGGTGAAATCTTGCGGCTCCAACGTAGCAAACTTGATTCGCTTTTCCGCCGTCATCAGCTCATCCAGGATTCCTTGACTCTCCTTCTGAGAATCAAGAATTTGATTTCCGTGCTTTAACCGGCCATCAGCATCACGATTGAGTTTCACAAAGGTACGAACACCCACAAAGGGTTCATTCGTGACGACAAAACCATCCAACATGGTTTGATTAAACGCACGCACTTCGACGATTTCTTGGCGTGTCAGCAGCGCCAATACTTGAGCTCCCATGGCGGACTGAACCCGTGGCAGATACTCCACCGGAGCCTCATCCTTAGTGGACAAGGCCAGTGCTTGCACTACAGCTCGACCCATGTCCGACACCGTCTTGTCGTAGGTGCCTGACATGGTGGACAAGGCTTCACGCCCAGCAGAGGTCACAGTTCCAGAGTCTTCGTCCAAGCCCAGCATGCTCATGATGCTTTTGTCGGGCATGTGATGACGCATGCCGCTCTGATACATCCACGACACCGCAGCATAGGAAATAGCTGTTACCAGATC
>JAKQFZ010001011.1 GCA_029558215.1 Candidatus Omnitrophota bacterium | reverse complement strand
AGGAATGCGGCATCCACATCAACGGCGGTGGAATCTGAGCAGGGTGCTCGCGGTGCATTTCCAGTGCGTCAGTAAGTCAGAAAACGAGGCATTGGCATCGTCCGGTTTGTGAGTTGGTGATACACCCGATTCATCTGAATCTTCAGTGTTGTGTCGGACGTGATCACGTAGAGTTTCGAAACTGCCACGGTGCCGATTGCGATGTCGAGAGTTTCATTGGAGACACTCCATTCAGCGGATGTCACGCCTTGGGAACCGACTTCGAATACGTGCTTAGGTTCGAGCCAGCTGGGGAGCGTCAATGAAATGGCAGCATTCTCCAATGGAGTGATATGGGTCTGCCGGTCGTCGCACCAGTAGTCGTCGTTGACACACAGGATCATCATTGTTTGTGTTCCAGCCAGCAGGCTGCGAACCCAGAGATTCTCTGTGGCTTGTATGGGGACTTGAGCAGGGCAACTGTTGACGATTGCCACGCCCGCGGTTCTGATCTCCGTTCCAATCTCGGCGATGGCGTTCCAGAGTGCGGGAGCGCCGACCTCATTTGAGCCACACCCATCTGGGGGAACATACCACCAGTAGCCCACACCTTTCGCACCTGCTGCCAAGGCATAGAACACCTCGATACGTTTCTCTTCCGGTGTTGGCCAACGCCGAATTCCCAGACTGGTGTTTGTGCAGACGGTTGACTGCAGCAGAAGAAACAACGGATTTGGAGCGCACGCGGACTGGCACAGTTCACCTACGGCGGTGATGTATGTTGCCTTCTGGTAACGGGAGATCTCAGCAGGTTTCGACCAGTAGGCGGTTGTCAGGCGATTCTGATAGTAGGGATCGGCACAGAAGACATCAGGCACGAGACCGTAGACATACCAGTTGAACGGTTTGAGCGTCATATCCAGGTTTACCAGATGAGGTGTCTCAGGATCGGTTTCGCGAAAGGGTTCGGAGTAAGTAAAGAGATTCTGTGCCAGTGTTCCTGCCTTTTGGTGCTCCTCAAGGTTCACCAGGCTGTACTCACCCACATCCGGTTCGTCAACAAGGTAGAACGCCACAGGGTCTCTTGTGTTCCACTTGCCCGGGACATTGGGCATCAGTCGAATGCCCAGCTCTTCACAGAGATCCTGGCCTTCTTCGGTCTTCAGGAATGACTGAACAGCTGACGAAGCAAGAGTGGGCATCTGAACGTTGATCCGGTGATCATGGATATCTCGCAGGTAGCGGCGAGCCAAGTCGAAGTCCGTCTCACTTCCAGGCCTGGCACCACAAAGCCCGTACCACATCTCTCCGCTGTACGTTCTCAGACCGGCACTTGCCCTTGTGCTGTCTGCATATTCACCCCAGTAGCAGTGAAAAGATCCCTCCACGAGGGGTTCGGCCAATGCCAGCACTGCGGGGACGATGCTCACATTGGGGTCATACGCGATTTGTGTCTGTGCTGTGACATTCCGACCGTCCATAAACACGTGGCGGAGTTCCTGTGCTGCTCCTTCAGGATGTTTGAAATAGAGATAGACCTTGTCTCGTGCTGCGGAGAAGGAGATGCTTTCGATCCGAGGATGAATTGGAACGACGGGAATGTCGGCGTTCAGCGT
>JAKQFZ010001001.1 GCA_029558215.1 Candidatus Omnitrophota bacterium | reverse complement strand
GATACACAAGCCTGTTGTCATCGGCTACACGGCACACAAGATGCATCATCCAGTCGGACAGTGCCTTTGAAACCTTGATTGGGGAACGCCAGTCCGGAAGATTGCAGTCCTCGAAAAGCTCGTTGAAGGCACGCTCCGCCTCTGCCTGCGTGACCTTGTCGAAGCGAAGGCTCCGTTCATAGGCCAGACCGCATTTGAGACAGACAACCCTGGTTTTCCCATTCAAGTACTTCTCAATGTGTCGGCGCGTGACTTCCATCCAGTCGGCAAGAGTATGCACCTCAAGGCCCACTTCTGAACCGATGGCGACTACCTGGCTGTAGTGAGTTGGACAGATGAATCGGTCTGTTCGCATCGTGAACACAAACGGATCCTCTGTCTCCTTGAACGGCAGAGGCATGGAATCGCGAATCGAGAGGGCTATCCCTGACTTGTCCTGAAGTACGAATTGGTAATGGCCTCCGCGCGTTCGGGCTGCTTTGAATCGGTTGTCCAGTTCTTCGATCGTTTGGTCATTGATCGTTTCGATACCGTACAGATCCTTCGCAGCAAGGGCGAGAGAGCGTCCGTAGCCGGTTGACTCAGCCACCCGCCAATAGGGTTCGACAATCTTCCAACGGTTCTTGATGTCCTGATGGCTGTCTCGAGCGGTTGCGAGATCCTGGTCGCTTAAACCTGCAGAGACAAGATCGGATGAGAAATAATGCGTCAACCACTCTGCCAGAACATCCGCCTCTCTTGAGCGCTCCGACTCGAAAGGCAAATGCTCATGGGTATCAATAATCCGAAGTGCCTGAATGTGATCCAGCAGATCGCTGTAGGTGCTCATTGGTTTCTCCTAAGTCTCGATGTGCGGTGTCAAGGCAGTGCAGCATTCGCAAACTATATACAGCCTTGCCAAGACACCCGAGGTTCATGATCCATGCCACGAGGTGGACAGCTTGACCCTCATCTTTCTTCACGCCTTCGCGCATAGGACGGGTGAAGTCGCCTGATGTTTCCCGAGCGCACCGTAATGTGGATCGTATCAAAATAATCCAAAATCGCCAGCGAGTACTTTCGCGTCGAGTTGATCATGTCTTTGAAATCGCTGCTGTCGAGACTGCCTTTGCTCTCTATGGCAGAGACGACCAGTTGTTCTGCTTCCCGAATCCATCTTTCATGAAAGACGACATTCTTGCCCAGCCGCACGAGAACCCCCTTCTGGCAGAGGTAATCCAGCAGAGTTTCGATTTCTGCCTCACGGCTCTTGAGCATTGCGGGCAACTCATCCGGTCTTGGCGTCGAAAAACCCATGTCGAGGTAGGTCTTCTCAATTTCGTCGAGCAAATCCTTCTGGGCGCCATCAAACTGCTTCTCACGACCAGGCAATCCAATGCGACCTTCCCGTCTTTCTGCAGCACCCGACCGAACCAGACTGTCCAGAATCACCATCAGAGATGGCTCAGGAATCCCAAGACCGTCGGTCAACTCCCGAAACGTCGGGCCATAGGAAGAAGACTGCTTCTCAAGAAACTGACTGAGATAGCGAAGCACCTGTTCGCGACCCTCTTCCATACCCTTTGTGTGAAGATATCGATCTCCGTCGTTGCAGGCGGTCAGGCTACCCTTTGCAGCCAGCTGCGCAACCAGTTGCCGCGCATCCGATCTCTCAACAAGGAGCGCGAGAGCGGTTTCCGCAACCGTACTGCCTTCAGAGCCCGATTCCACAAAGTGAAACTCCGCCTTGGAGACCAGACTGCCAAAACAAGCCCATTTCTCGCTGAGATGTTCAAATTGCTTCACTCGCGACATTTTTGGCTTCTCGGCCATTGCCGATACAACGACTCCACCCGCGACGGTGATCGCGGGAGAATGGCGGCGGATGACAAACCGATCGGTGGGAGCAACACCTGCCGCATCGTTCAGTTGAAGCGATGCGAGTACCGTTTCCCGTTTTCCCACCGATTCGCATCCGTAAAGCCCCAATCTGCCGTGTGCTTCCAAGGTACCCGTGTGGAACCTGATCTCCTCGCCATGCCTGAGTGGAGCGCGCAGATCATGGCACGTAGTCAGTCGAATCTGAAGAAAACTCGTCGGATGGACATAGCCTGGCCGGGTCACCACATTCCCGCGTTGAGCACCGTCACGAGGCAGTCCTGCAAGATTCAGCGCCAGGCACTGCCCTGCACCACCGCGCTCTGCCTCGTGTCCGAAACGCTCCATGCTTCGCACCCGCGCCATTGCGCCGCTGGGCTGAATCTGAACCTCATCACCAACACTGATCGTCCCTGCCAGGGGAATTCCGGACAGAACCGTTCCATGACCAGCGAGCGAGAATACCCGCTCGACAGGCATTCGGAAGACTCCCTGCAAGCGCTCGATTTTTGCGCGTGTTGCAAGTTCGACAATCGTGTTGTAGAAGAGATCGAATCCTTCCAATGTCTCCGCCGAAAAAGGGCAAACCGGAGCGCCTTCCAGAAACGTTCCATCCACCAGCAGCTCGATTTCCTCGCGAACCTCCTGCACACGCTCGGGTGTGACCAAATCAACTTTGGTGATCACAACCATGCCGAGTCTCACGCCAAGAAACTCCATGATCTGAAGATGCTCGATGGTCTGAGGCATCACCCCATCATCAGCAGCGACGACCAGGACTGTCATGTCCATGCCTGCCGCGCCGGCAACCATGTTCTTGATGAACTGCTCATGACCCGGGACGTCAACGATTCCGGCTGCAAGCCCACCGCCAAGGGAACAGGGTGCGAACCCCAGCTCGATGGACAATCCCCGTTCCTTCTCCACCTTGAGCCGGTCGGTCTCGCAGCCTGTCAACAACCCCACCAGCCGCGTCTTGCCATGATCAACATGCCCCGCAGTGCCAATCATCAACAGCACTTCGGCTTCTTCGTCATGGCTCAACAGTCCCGGGGGACGACGCTCCATCAGCCGATCTCCAACTGCTTCTTGATTTCCTCGTAGAACATCTTCGCAGGCGTACCACAGAACGAGATGACAACCCAGGCAACCTCCTCAATCTCGGCCGCAGTGATTCCTTCCTGAAGCGCAGTGCTCAAATGCATTCGCAGGCAAGGGCCACAACGTTCTGAGATGGACAGGGCAATGGCAAGCAAACGCTTCGTTCGAGCGTCAACGCTGCCTGGAGCGTTCACAGATTTCATGAACTCTTTGAAGGACTCGGATGTCTTCTTCTCCTGACCGGACATGGGTACCTCCACATTCTCCACTCTTCTCTCAACTGGCCGCACTTCTGGCTCGGCACAGCAGGAAAATTCCTCTGCACAGCAACTTTGTTCAGCCACCGGTTGCGGGCGCTCCCTCAACTGACAGATTCCTGCCAGATTCGTTGGCTCGCCCAAAACAACGCGTACACGACAATCCTCTGACTTGAGGAATTCACCGATCTTACTTGTGAAGCAATGTCCGCGAGTTTGCATCTCTTCAATGTACCGTGGCGCTCTGTCCGGCGGAAGGGCAACCAGGAGTCCTCCTGAAGTCTGGGCATCGTACAGCAAGTCCACAAGCACGGGTTCTCCCGTTCCGAGCACCTGAACCCACTCGGAGAAGGACTCCTTGTTTCGTTCCGTTGCGCCTGGGATGATCTCCGAGCGAAGACATCCCAAAGATTCTGCAAACGCCGGCACCAAAGCCAGTTGAACCTGTGCAGTCAGCCCGCTGGAGAAAGCCATTTCGGAGAGATGTCCAATGAGACTGAAGCCCGTAACATCGGTGCAGGCATCAGCGTGAAATCGAATCATCAGCTCGGCAGCATCTCTGTTTAACTCAGCCATGGACTGACCGATCAGAGCGGTCGCCTCGTCGGACGCCAAACCAATTTGAGCAGCAAATGAGATGAGTCCTGTTCCGATGGGTTTGGTCAGTACGATCCAGTCGCCTTCGCGAGCGTCGCTGTTGGTGATGCTGCCCGTTCCTTTGACCAATCCCGTCACGGCAAAGCCGCATTTGATCTCCTCATCGTTGATGCTGTGTCCGCCGATAACACTCACCGACGCTTCGCGCATCTTCTCGATCCCACCGCGAAGAATCTCCCTCATGATCTCATGTGGGAGTTCCTCGATCGGGAACCCGATGATGGACAATGCACAGATGGGACGTCCCCCCATGGCGTAGATGTCACTGACGGAGTTGGCAGCGCTGATCTGACCGAAGAGAAATGGATCATCCACAACGGGCGAGAAAACATCTACGGTTTGGACGAGATTGTGACCGCCCTCGATTCGATAGACGCCAGCGTCATCTCCCGCGGGGATGCCGATCAGAACATCTGGGTCTTCATAGATTGGAAGATCTTTCAGAACGCGCTTGAGATCGGCTCGACTTATCTTCGACGCACATCCTGCTTTGCGCACAAATCGGGTGAGTTTCACTGTTCCCTTCGGTGGGTCGGGTCTTTCACCCGCACAGGGACACAGGTCATGCTGAATGAGTGTGTCGCAAGGACAGGGCTTCCTGGGATTGCACACGCAGTGCCCCAGTGCCATGGAGCGCTTCATAATGAGTCTGCGTTTTTCAGGAAATCTCATCTTGTAGTCCCCAGATTTCTGACCGCTGTTTCCACCAATTCATCTTCCCCATCAAGTAGCGTTCGTGTGTCTATGAGAACTTGATCGGACTCTACCCGTGTGACGACGCAGGGCTCTCCCATACGGAGTTTGCGCGCCAGTTCATCGGCGCTCATGCCTTCCTTGTGAATCGCGACCAGGAAAGTGTCGAGCGCAACGGTCGGCAGCGCACCCCCACCGCACAGGGCAAAACCTTTGACGACTGTTGCAGAGAGAAGCGGCGCCAATCGTTTCGCCAGTTGTGATGCCCTCTCCTGAAGTCTCTCCAGGGAAATGGTCAGCATCCGTAGTGTCGGATTTCGATCCAAAAGTGTGGTCGGATCAAGAAACAGCCTGAGTGTCGCTTCCAACGCGGCGATGGTGAACTTCCCCACACGAAGTGCACGCGCAAGAGGATGCTTCCGAATGAGATCAATGCACTTTTTTGAACCGACGATGATTCCAGACTGAGCGCCTCCGATGAGTTTATCACCGCTAAACAGTGCGACATCCGCTCCCGCCTTGAGGCTTTCCTGAACGGTTGCCTCATGGGGTAGTCCATACTGTTCGAGGTTTATCAAGGCACCACATCCGAGATCGTCTACAACCAGCAGATCTGGATATGTTTCCTTCAGACTGACCAGATCCGCTGTCGAAACCTGCTGTGCAAAGCCCACAATGCGGTAGTTGCTGGGGTTGACATGAAGCAGCACGGCCGTCTGATCGGTAATCGCTGAGGCATAGTCTCGAAGATGTGTTTTGTTGGTAGTGCCCACCTCGATCATCTTCGCGCCGCTTTCGCGGATGACATCAGGGAGTCTGAAAGAACCACCAATCTCGATCAGCTGCCCACGGGAAACGACTACTTCTCGATGACGGCACAACGCAGCGAGCACCAAAAGAGTTGCACCGGCGTTGTTGTTCACCACGGTTGCTGCCTCTGCGCCAGTGAGCGTCTTGAGCAACTCCTCAATGGCTGCATCCCGACGCCCTCTCTGGCCTGTCTCAAGATCAAGCTGAACATTGCAGCACCCATCCAGATCGGCGACAGCGACCATTGCCTCTCGTGGAAGAACCGCTCTGCCAAGACCGGTATGCAGCACGATTCCCGTTGCGTTCACGACTTTGTGCAGTTTCTGACGTGCCTCCTGTTGCAGCATTTCCCAAACCTGCTGTGCAACCTCATCCAGCGATGGTGCGTCTTTCCCCCGTAGCGGGGCTCTGTACTCGTCCAAGACAGCGCGAGTCGTTTCAACCATACGACAATGCGGAATGGCTTCAGATGACTCGAAAGACTGAAGCCGAAGAAGAATCTTGTCCACGGAAGGCAGAAATCGTCTTGAATCAGACATGGTTTTCGCTCTCCTTGACAGATGCGTGATCCTTCACCTTCGGGAAGAGATTCCAGAGAGTCCATCGGAGACTGGATTTGTGACAGTTCTTTGTGCAGTTAAGACAGAGGATACACTCTGATGGTGCCGTGACCACCGTGGTCTGTCCTTTTCTCTCAAAGTCTTCAATCTGCACATCCATCGGACAGTCCTTGAGGCAGCGTTTGCAGCGCGGGCAATCATTCTGAGCGTAACGAAGACTAAAGACTGAAAAACGATTGCACAATGCAAGGAACGCTCCGATCGGACACAGGAAGCGGCAAAAGCTCCGACGCGATGTCATTGCCAAGAGCACTATGATCGCCAGCACCACAAAACGTATCCAGGTTCCAGCAACGATCTCGATGAGGTTCTTGCCACCCATCAGTCCCCAAGGCACCACGGCCTGGATCGTTGCCGCGGGACAAAGGGAACAAAAGAAAGCGTTGCTCTCGACGCCGATCAGAAGTGGAACGACAACGACCATGACGACAAGTACCACATATTTGAGCAGGCTCAGTCTTCGGGGCAGATGAATCTTCCGAATGGGGACCTTGTGCAGCAGATCCTGAAGAAACCCAAAAGGACAAACCCATCCGCACAGCAGGCGACCGAACAGAGCACCCAGAAGGAGAATCGTCCCCAGGGCGAGAAAAGGAAACACACTCCAACTGACCAGATGCCCGATGACACCAACGGGGCAGGCAAACGCCGCCCAAGGACACGAATGACAGTTCAGAATTGGAACACAAAGACTCTTCCATTGCCCCAACAGTGGAAAGTTAAGGAAGACTGCAAAGAACAACTGGGAGAGCCTTCTGCGATACACCTTGTCGCGATGCTCCTTTCAAAATGTGGAGATCAAGGAATCCGATTCTTACTATGGAGACTCCCATGGTCTCAGTCAGCTACTTTGCTCAAGTCGGGCATGCCTCGCGACCACGAGGCTGACTGCGATCGTAGGTGCTGATGAAGCGTCCCGTCTTCTCGGAAATGAAGACGCCTCCAAACGTTGCATCTGAGACCAGAATTCGTTCGGAAACGCCTTCAAAGAAGGCAAACTCCCCTTGGGTGAGATCTTCTTCGTATATCTCGAACTGCCTGCTGAAGGAATAGCCTATTGCGGCCAAGCTCAGGCAGATGACACACACACCAACAAACAGACGCCTCATGGGCGATTCTCCTCTTCAATGGGAGGTTTGATTGTGGAAGTGCGGAGTGTCCCTGAGCAGCTTCCCCACTCAGCCGGATCTCTGTCTGAAAACTCCATCCCGCTCTTCCCTATCCGCTTCTCGCCTGGCGAAAAGAGTTTAGACTGTCCGCCGCCGTCAGTATGTCCGCCGCCTCGACGGGTGCATCGCACTCTGATTTGCTGCCACCTATCAGCCTTCCTGTCTGGAGAAGAGCATTCCTGCTCGCAGAATGCGAAGAGCTTCCATCAATTCCAAATCGTAAGTCACGTTGGATTTGTCGGCAGGGGTCTGCTCTTTTTCAACAAAGACTTCTTCCGCGGTGATCACGTCTGTGTCTTCGCTTTCTGTCGGTGCTTCTGACTCCGAATTCTCCAGCATCTGTTGCAGGCGTTTCTCCTTTTCCTCGTCCGAAGGCATACCGGATTCAAGCGCTTCGAGCGAGTCTTTCTTGCCGCCGAAAGCGAGACCGCTTAACTCTGCCGTTGCCGACTCAGGAATCTTACCGATAAGATCCTTGGTCATCACCAGACGCTGTTGCTCTTCAGTTATATCCACGCCAATATCCGGAATGATTCCCTCATCGGCGATGGAACGATTGTTGGGAGTAAAGTACTTCGCCGTGGTCAGTTTGAGTGCATTGCCGAACTTCATCTCGATAATGCTTTGGACAGAACCTTTGCCGTAGGTATGGGATCCGGCAGGGCCGACAATAACAGCGCGACCGTGATCCTGAAGCGCTCCGGCAACAATTTCAGAGGCACTTGCCGAAACCTGGTTGACCAGCAGAACCATGGGATAGGGCTGGATCGGAGTGACCGCATTACGGTAGACCGTCTCATCCTGCGGGTTGCGCGTTCGAGTCACAACGATGGTCAGCCCTTCGTCGAGAAACTTACCAGCCACCTTAACTGCCTCGTCCAGCAGGCCTCCGGTGTTAAATCGCAGATCGAGAACAACCGCTTTCATGCCTTGGCTCTCCAAGTCCTGCACTGCGGCGTCAATCAGGCTTGAAGCGTCTTCGCGAAATTCATAAAGGCGAATATAACCGATGCCTGCAGGCATCATACTGTGTTCCAGCGTAGGAATTCGAATTTCATCTCGGGTGATGGAAAAATCCATCGGGCTGGGGGCGTCTTTGCGAAGAATCGTTACTTTCACACGAGTCCCCTTGGGACCACGCAGGACTTTGACCGCGTCTTCAGCGGTCAGGCCTCGGGTGCTCTTGCCATTGATGCGGATGATCTTGTCCCCGCTTAAGATGCCCATTCGAAACGCCGGGCTGTTCGGAATCGGAGACTCGACAGTCAGCCATCCATTCAGAATGGTGATGCGAATGCCGACGCCCATGAATTTGCCCTTGGTCTGGATATCAAGGTCTTCCTTATCTTTTGGAGGCAGAAACACGCTGTAGGGATCAAGCGTGTTCATCATGCCCTGAATAGCGCCTTGAAGCAGCTTGTCCTTGCGCGCCTGCTCCGGATCCACGTAGTCTCTGGAGACTGTATTCAGAACGTCCAGAAGCACGTCATACTCTCGAAGCTCCTGGTCAATTTGGGCAAATGCGGACAGCCGTGTGTACGTTCCCACCGCAAGACAGACCAGAAGACTCAAAACCATCCACCAGAAAACCAGACCGCGACTACGCTTCATCTC
>JAKQFZ010000997.1 GCA_029558215.1 Candidatus Omnitrophota bacterium | reverse complement strand
CCAGTTCCATGAGAAGACAGACGCACGCGTTCCGAACGACTGATCCTCTGGAGCGTTTGAGAGTCGGATCACACCGTCATTGTCCGCCGATGTGGCTTTTCCAATAGTCTTGCGCTTGACAATCAAACGAACGGGTCTGTTCTTGAAATTGCGCGCGGTCAGAGTGCCGTTCAGACGCACTCGGGCATAGCTGTATCCTTGCAGGGACAATGCGTTTAGATCACGGCCGATCTCGGTTTCAATCTTGTCGGTCTGAATGTCGGTCGCAACAGTGACCGGAACGTCCACTGTGTTGCCAGCGGACGTGTAGAGAAGCATCTGTTGGCCGAGCGGCGTTCCTTCCTTGAACAGAGTCGCCACGCCTGTCGTCCACGGTTCGTTTCCGGTGTTGTTGAGTCGTACCTGGTGCATTGCCTTGGGTGCGGTGAGTGCTTCGACCAGTCTTCTCTGGTCTCCTCCGATCTGTTGCCACATCTCCATTGGAGGAGTGACCGGGATATCCCACGTGTAGATATCCTCATAGGTTACATCCACAACCAGCAGACTCACTTGAGCACGCTCCCCTTTCTTCAAGGAAAGATTGCTTTGTTGGTAGAGGAACAAGTCCTCCTGCTGACCTTGTTCCGGAGGTTCGGATTCGGGAGTGCCTTCCCTCTCAAAGCGTGCCTCCTGGATTCTCCCAGCGGACTGTGACATCATCATGTTGCTGAACAGGTCGCGTTGATTGGTTGGGCTGCCTCCCAGTTGTGGAAAATAGGGTCCGAGTTGAGGTGGACTGTCTCGAAGCGCCATCGGGGACAGTGTGCCCTGCATGACAAAACTGGGAACACCGACCACGAGGTTCATTTTGACATTCTCCAAATCTGCCAACTCGTTGATGATCGTCCCTTGGAGCGAAACAAACGCATTCCCCTTTCCGTCTAGACGGATCCGGTAGTCAGGAATCCATCTGAGACCTCTCTGAAGATAGACCAGTCCTGTCTCATGGGAGCCCTGCAAAAGTTCTCCATTCTGGGCAGCACAAAGTTCTATGGTTCGAATCTGTTTCTTTGTGCTGAATTCAGTCGCTGGACTGATGTCTTCGATGAAGAGATTCTGGATGTTGTTGCGGTTCAGCAGAGTCACTCCTGATGCAGACTGAATCATCACAAAGGCTGCAAGTGTCTTCGGTGTCGGAGTGACTGAGGGCGCGAGCTGGATATCGTCCATTGGTTCCTGCTCGAGGATTCCGAGCAATGTTCCAGAGTGGGTCGCCCGGGACGACTCAGTGATGACAGCAGACCTGCCCTTGTTTGCTTGGATAATGTCCTCAAATGACATACAGGGAAGGGAAGTCTGCTCCTCGACAAATCCTGATTTTACTATCTGAATTTCGGTCTCAGCACCATTGACGAATGCCCAAAAGGTACCTATCAAAGGAAAAGGAACGTTCTGTGTCCGACAGCAGCCTTTGTCAAAAAGCGCCTCTGCGCGAGTCATAACCAATGCGTGACCATCCTTAAAAACTGCGACATCAGTTACCTTGGACGCGAAATCCTCCGTCTTCTGTGCCATGACACTGAAAGGAAAGGCTGCAATTAGAGCAACGAGCACAATTCTCTTCATGACGAAAATCTCCTTTCGGATGGGTGAGTTACTGCTGGATGATAGTCCTTATGGCAATCAGTTCGCAAGTCATTTCGGTGTCGAGAGATATCGGCTCAGTTATGCTGGTGATACGGCCAGGATATGCTTCGGCAGCGGCGCAGAGCCTCTGCAAGCGAAGCATACCTCCACCCCATCCGTAACTAAGCCAGTACCCTTCATAGATTTTTCATCTTGAATTGCCTGTGACAGACTGCAACAATTCCCTAGACTTTCTAGTGAGTACTCAGGAGGTATACTTCCGATGGGAACATCCAGCTATCTAGCTTACGATCTCGGTGCTGAAAGTGGTCGAGCTGTTCTTGGGAGACTCTCCCAGGACAACATGACTCTGGAGGAAATTCATCGCTTTCCGAATGGACCGGTCAGGGTCATGGGGAGTATGTACTGGGATGTGTTGCGACTTTTCTCAGAGATGAAGTTGGCGCTTCGAAAGTGCATGGACACGCCACTAGACGGCATCGGTGTGGACACGTGGGGTGTGGATTTTGGTCTGCTGGGTCGCGATGACGTTCTCTTGGGAAATCCGTATCACTATCGAGATGCCCGTACGGACGGAATGTTCGAGGAAGCATTTCGGGTGGTGCCGAGGCAGACGATCTTTGAGCATACGGGCATCCAGTTCATGCAGCTGAACACGCTGTATCAACTACTGGCCATGGTGCGATCGAACTCCGTGTTTCTAGAAAGGGCAGAAACGCTTCTGCTGATGGCAGATCTCTTTCATTTCTGGTTCTGTGGACGAAAGACCGCTGAGTTCACCCTGGCGACAACGTCTCAGGCCTATGATCCCAGAAAAGAGGCTTGGTCGAAGTTCCTCTTGGACAGTCTCCAGATTCCGAGTCACATTTTTCCTGAAATTGTGCCGCCTGGAACGGTGCTGGGTGATCTCCTGCCGTCTCTGCAATCCGAATTGGGAGTGGGTGCCATCCCCGTGATTGCTCCTGCATCGCATGACACGGGATGCGCCGTTGCAGCCGTGCCAGCAGAAGGAGAACGTTGGGCGTATCTGAGTTCAGGAACATGGTCACTGATGGGCGTTGAAGTGACACGGCCTGTCATCAATGAAAAGTCGCTTGCGTACAATGTAACCAATGAGGGTGGGGTGCAGGGAACCTTCCGGCTTCTGAAAAACATCGCGGGTCTCTGGCTCGTGCAGGAATGCCGCCGGGTTTGGGAGCGTCAAGGCAAAACCTACAGCTATGATCAACTGACCGAGCTTGCTTCACACGCAACACACTTTAAGGCATTGCTCAATCCGGACGATCCAAGATTTCTCAATCCGACTGACATGCCGGAAGTCATTCGTGCTTACTGTCGTGAAACCGGTCAAGCCATTCCGGAGACCCCGGGCGAAGTTGTTCGGTGTTCGTTGGAGAGCCTTGCACTGAAATACAAGTTTACACTGCGTCAGATCGAAGACTTGATTGGCACAGACGTTGAACGACTGCATATTGTCGGTGGTGGTTCGCAGAACAAACTGCTGAATCAGTTCGCCGCAGATGCTCTGGGAATCCCGGTGATTACCGGCCCTGTGGAAGCGACAGCGATAGGAAACGTCCTGGTTCAGGCAATAGCCCGTGGCACTATCTGTAGTCTTGAAGAGGGCAGGGCACTGGTGAGGCGTTCATTCCCCACTTCATGCTATGAGCCGAAAGACGGCACTGCGTGGGCAGAAGCATTCAAGCGATTCCAAGCGCTGACGTCATGAGTGGGCGATAGGGACTGTGGGAGATATCAGGCGACTCGTGGTTCACTGCTTGCGATAGAGACTCTCGAAGCGTTGTCGAACGTCTTTGAAGTTGATATCCTGCTCATAGACAGGCTTGAATGCCGCGATGGCCTTTTCGATACGGCCATCCAACTCATACATTGAACCCAAGGCGTAGTGGATTTCCTTGACATCCGCTCGCATGGTGTCACCTGCATGCGAAGGAGCACGCTCAAGCGCCTTTTCGTACTGCTCGATCGCCATCGAGTACATCTGCTTTTCGGCAAAAGAATCACCAAGAAGTCGAAACCCAAGAAACGCCTTTGTTGGTGACTTTACCAGCGACTGGTAGATGTGGATCGCTCTGTCAACAAGACCTCTGCTTCTGTAGATCTCTCCCAGCTGAAGCGTCAGATCCACATCCTGAGGATTGGCCTTCAGTTCCTCCTCGAGCCTCTGGATCTTTGAATCCAATGCCTGCTGCCGCGTCTGTTCATATTCCTGGCGAAGGTCTTCGTCTGCCGGTTGCTGCTTCAACTGTCCTTCAATAATCTGAGCGCGGAGTTTGAGGACTTCCTCCTTCGCCTGAGAGTCTTCGGGATCCTCTCTCAGTAAGAGTTGCCATGTATCCAAGGCGGCTTTGTACTGATGCGAGCGTTCCTGACAATCGGCAAGTTGTCTCAATATCTTGATGTCCTTTGGACTTAAGAGGGATGCTTCAGCAAGGAACTTCGCCGCTTCGGCAAACTGCTCTTCCTCAGCAAGCATTCTGCCCAAGCGCGCGCGACTGCGGAAATCCTTCGGGTCATTGGTGCAGGATTCGCGCAGTTTCAGAAGGGTCTCCTGATGCTTGGCTTCCCGTTCCTTTTGTTCCTCTATCTTGCCCTTTTCTTCGAGTGCTCTCTTCTCAGTCAGCCTTTCCGGTACACCGGTCTTCGAATAAAGCTGTGCCGTGGCATTCTTGTGGGCGCGTATGAGATTCTGATCTTGTGGACGAAGGCGAACCGCGGAAGCATAGGTGCTCTCCGCTTCGGCATATCGGCCTGTCATGACGTACATTTCACCCAACTGTACTAAGGCGCGGATGTCCGTTGACTTATGTCTGACAACTGTTTCGTAGGCTTCGATGGCATCTGTCCAGCGGGCTAGCTTGATACAGCAGTAGCCAAAAATCCGAAACCAGAAGACATGTCCAGGGCGACTTTTTGCCAGCGCTTCCGCGACACCAACTGAGGACTCATAGGAGCGAAAGACGACCTTGAGAAGAACGGTCGCGCCCTGTATGAGGCGACTCACGGCGTTCCAACGTCGAGCACGCTCGATGGGGATGCGCTCCAGGAGTGTCCGCGCTTCAGGGTGATCAGGTTGAAGTTTGAGAGCGTGCTGAACATATTGACGAGCGAAATCGAACTCCCCCGACTTGATCGCCGCTACGGCCTTTTCCAGATAGTTGTTGATTTTCTTCTCAGAAGGATCTTCTTTGTGAAGCACGGTTTGTACTCCCTTGCTCAGCGATTTGCAGCCTGCCTGACATAGGCTGTGATCCTTTCCATCGTGTTCTGCATGTCTGAGTTCTTGCCGAGGCTGCTCTCAATCTTTCGGCAGGAGTATAGGACAGTCGTGTGATCTTTGTTGCCGAAGTAGGCACCAATCTCGGTCAGAGAATGCTCAGTCAGAGTCTTGCAGAGATACATGGCCACATGCCTCGGGAAGGTGACGGATTTTGAACGATTCTTCCCCAACAAGTCGGATGTTTTGACATGGAAGTACTCTGCCACACGACGCTGAATGCTCTCGATAGTCATCTGCTGGACTTCTTGCGGGATGAGGTCGGTGAGCAGGTTGACCGCGCTCTGAAGGCTCAGGGGAGTTCTGCAGGAACGCATGTAGGCAATAAGCCGCAGAAGTGCGCCCTCAAGTTCGCGGACGTTCCCTTCTATCTTGCTCGCGATATAGAGCGCGATATCATCGGAGATGGAGGTGCCACTCATATCACACTTCTTGCGAATGATGGCGGTTCGAGTCTCCACGTCGGGGGGTTTGATATCGGCGATCAGTCCCCAGCCAAATCGAGAACGGAGTCGATCGGAAAGCGTGGCAATCTCTTTGGGCGGACGGTCGCTGGAGATAACGATCTGCTTATTCTCGTTGTGAAGACTGTTGAAAGTGTGAAAGAACTCATCCTGTGTTCCTTCTTTGCCCGCCAGGAAATGAATGTCATCAACAAGAAGAACATCCAAACGACGATACTTATCTTTGAATTCCACACGGTCGCCACGCCTGATTGCATCAATGAAATCATTGATGAAAGTCTCTGCGGGAAGATAAAGTACACGCATCTGCGGATGAAACTCCCGTACCCTGTGGCCGATGGCCTGCATCAGATGGGTCTTGCCGAGTCCAACACCGCCATGAATAAAGAGTGGATTGTAGGAGTAGGCGGGGCTGTCCGCAACGGCAAGCGCTGCCGCATGAGCCATGCGGGAGTGCTCCCCTTCGACAAAATTCTCGAATGTATAACCTGGATTCAGACCGCAATCTTCAAGGGTAGGCGCGACAGGGCTTTTGCTGCGCGAGGAGTTGTTGCGTTTATCCTGTGCAGCACGGAAATCCTCAGGGGACACAAACGAAACACTGAGTTTTCTGCCCCAGATCTTCCCCATAACCGCTTCGAGAAAATCGGTGTACTGACGTGCCATCCAGTCTTTGCGGTAGCTTGTGGAGACGATCAGGTGAGCATGGCTTCCTTTCAGTGAACCCAAACGGAGTCCATCGAACCAAGAAGAGAACTCCTCCTCACTAATCTCCTGCGAAAGAATCTGAATTGTCTTTTCCCAGCGTTCACGGTCTTCACGTCGAAGACCATTAGTTCCGAAAATGGTAGCGTTGTCCACCGTCCAACCTTTCTTGAAAAAGAAAACCGTAACCTACCCTCTCAAGAGACGCCGCAGAAGCATCTGCCAGCCTTCTTGCCCTGCCCCAGTTACACTTTCTTCACAGTTGCCGACTCAGAGTCAAGTCCGAAACACTCGATTTCTCTGCCCCTCGAAGTCTCAATGTGAGAAAGAGAGCATTTCGAACGCGAACACGATACGAATTTCTTGGCCGAGTGAGTCAGCAACTCAATGTCCTTACTTATGAATGCCTTAACGACAGGCATTGCTCTGAGCGTCATTCCTGGCTGCCGACTGGGCACAACTTTTCCGTGTCGTGTTGCCACAGGCTTCCAGAGCGGTTCTCGTTAGGTTTTCCCCAAACGCACTTGAGTTATACACAGTTTTTCCACGGACGCTCTTCCCCGTTCAGGGATGCACTGACGCTAACACTACCGAAGTCACTTTTCAAGCGAAATTCAAGCGAAAGTTTCATGAAAATTCAAACTTTGCTGCAGTCGCTGTGTACGACAGTACTCTCCTCTTGTGTCGTTCTTCTGTGTCTTCGATTTCGCCTAATCAGTTGCACGTTTTTTGAGTGAGTTCAAGAGAAATCTTTGATAAAATTCAGGCCAATTTGCAGATCGAGAAATCGAATCATGCTCTGACACATCTGAATTTTCGCGAACGATCTTTGAAATCAAGGTTTTGCAAATATGAATGTGGAGAAAGAAAGTTTTGTACTTGCGATATTCCTTTCGTTTCGCCTATAGTGAACTCAGGCTTTTAGGCAGAATCTTTTCAGGACGAGGTTCATTTCATGAAAGAGATGGAGCTGTTCGAACTGAGAATAGATGACACATCCCCTCAGCAGATACTGATTCTGCGTGAAAAGCAAGGTTCCAAGGTTCTTCCCATCGTGATCGGAATCTTCGAAGCGCATGCGATCCAAAACCGGATCAGCAACAGTTTCTTTCCCCGTCCACTGACACATGATCTGCTGGCGAACATCCTGCAGGAAATCGGCGTGACCGTTGAGCGGATCGTTGTGACCAAATTGGAGAAGACGGTTGTTGATGATGAAGAACACGGAACCTTCTTTGCACGGATTCATCTTGCATTGCCTTCAGGAGAGAAGGTGGATGTTGACGCCCGACCGAGCGATGCCATAGCTGTTGCCGTGCGTGTCGAGTGTCCGATCTTTGCCGAAGAGGAGGTCTTGAACCAATCGGGTGCCCTGTGACAGGGCACACCAACGGGTGAGACGATCGTGGTTCGTTTTCAGTGTGAAGGTTCATTGCGGGCGGTGCTTCGACAGTTCAAGGAGCAGGTGCTTAACAAAATCTCTGAATCCCAACTGGATGGAGAGGTCTGCTTGAGCATTCGACCGCGGAATGAGTCAGATGCGCCAGAAGCACAGACAGGCGATCTCAGAGAGCAACTGTTGGAATTGCTTGATGAGGAATAGATGGAGGCATGACAGAGATGACCCAGGTTGCAGAGCGTCGTTCCCATCCCAGAGTGGCCGTTTCGCTTGACTTCAACATCAAGAGCGGGGAGCAGCTGCTTGCTGCCAGTACCATCAATCTGAGCGCTAAGGGACTTTCCTGTATGCTCAGTCATCACATTCCACTCTTTACGAAACTAGGTATCTTCTTGATGCTTCCAGAGCCGGAAGACAGGTCACATGAGAAGATCGGTCCCATCAACTGTGATGGTGTTGTTGTGAGAGTGGACAAAGTGGCCAAGCAGGGCGAGGAGCGTTACAGCACGGCCGTATTCTTTACACAGATTGACAAGGATGCTGTTGAGAGAATTCAGCATTACCTTCAGCCCTACAAGTAGACGTGGGATTTCGCAAGGTTCTCCATCGTTTTCGGGAAGTCCCTTCGGTGCGGTGTGCGTTTTGCTGGACGCCTCCGGTTCTCTATGCTGCGTTGATCTTCTGGGCCTCTTCCAGGTCGGAGTTTAGAATCGCGGATCGCCGACTGATGGTTTTTGACAAGGCAGCCCACTTCTTCGAATTCGCAATCCTGGCATTGCTCATCATGCGGGCGTTGCTTCACTCAAGTCTGAAGAGGACATCTGCTTGGAAGAATGTAGTTGTTGTGTTCCTGCTAGTGTCCTTGTATGCACTCACGGATGAATGGCATCAGTCATTCGTGCCGAACCGGCATCCGGATGTCATGGATTGGGCTGTGGATACTCTGGGTGCGGCTGTCTTTCTTTTGCCTTTCCTGTTCTCCAGTGTATCTGATCGTCTGAGCAAAGAGGGGTAGTCGGAAAAGTCATCTCTCGGACAAGTCCACAGCTGCAGTACGTGGGTTATGATCACTCCTGTTCAGTGCATGTTCGCGAAAGAAAGAGCCTCTTGCGAAGTCTCGTTTCCCTGAAGGATGACACACGGCGATATGTCTCCCAGCGATGCCGGTACTTCCGCTCACTGAGAATGTGTCTTGGCAGAGTTATCACTCTCAAGGCTTCCGTGCTTTTCAATGTACTCGATGATGATCTCTCTCAGAGGAGTGTCGTATCGAGTGACCTTTGATTCCGGAAGTCCACTTTGTTCGAGAATTTTCCCGCACACAAAGCTGTTTGTTGCCACGGTGTACTCAGACTGAGCCTCATTGGGGGGATCAAATTTGAAGAAGCTTTTGAGCGCAGTGGCATCTACTCGCATCACAGCGATTCGGTCGTCGAAGGGGAAGATGCTCCAGATATGTCGCTTGGTGATTATCCCTTCGGGAAGGCGTTCTCTCGTCCCTCCAGGATTCTGGTAGCCGAAATCGGTCTTGAACCTTTCTTTGAGCACCTTTGCTGTGAGGTCGGTCAGTTCCTCAGGTGACTTTGGCGAAGGGTTTCGACCGATTTCCAC
>JAKQFZ010000991.1 GCA_029558215.1 Candidatus Omnitrophota bacterium | reverse complement strand
CCAGTTCCTACTTTGGCATCGGTGCGAGCCACCTGATCTGTCAGGACTACGCCATCGCTGGACCAAGACATGTCATTCTGAGTGACGGATGCTCGAATGGCGGCGGGGCCAACATCCACACGGACTTCGGCTCCCGGTTGTTGGTCAAAGCCGCAGAGGAGCATCTTGGCAAGATCAAGTCCCTGACCAACTTCTGTTCGGCGGTGAGCGGAACCGCCCAAACACAACAGCGGAGCTTCCCGAATCTCCCGCCAGAGTGCCTCACGGCAACTTTGCTGGTGATTTGGGATGATCCGTTTCTGCCGAACATTAACTCGCTTCTCATCGGTGATGGGCTGATTGCGGCCCGTCAGAAGCAAACGAAACTGTGGGAAATCCACAACTTCGAGTTTCTGGCGGGAGGAAAGTATCGCCAATCCGCTCCCTTCTACCTGTACTACGACATGATCGGGAAGCGGGATGAATACTTCGAGAAGTTCGGACACATGGCCCGATGCCATTCCTATGTGGGGGATTTCAAGTCCCCAGATGATGCCGAGCAACTCGAATTCGACTATGAGCGGGATATCGACCTTCAGGAAGATGGGCCGTACTTCTATCTCAATTTCTCGAAAGAGGAATACGATGTCGTCGTAGGTATGACTGACGGCATCTCATCCTTCTACAAGATCGACAAGACGGAAACGTCCAAATCCAAGGTGAATCTGCCGCCGCTTCACGTCCTTCCCTACCTGCTCGACTTCCCAGACTTCAACCTGCGGTTCGTCGAGCGAGTTTGTCAGTGGGTCTTCAAGACCGACAAACCTCAGACTTTCCTGCGGATGGGCTGGAATAACGCAGATGATTTTTCAATGGGAGCGCTCCACAATGCCTGATATTGCTGTTTTTGGCGGGGCATTCGACCCCATCACTCTCGGCCATCAGTCATGCGCCCTTGCGATCTCGGCAGCGACCCAGATGCAAGTCTGGTTCATGCCATGCTACAAACACCGTTTCAACAAGAAAACGGCTGCTGCCAACGATCGCTTCGAGATGTGTCGGGCAG
>JAKQFZ010000972.1 GCA_029558215.1 Candidatus Omnitrophota bacterium | reverse complement strand
GAAGTCATTGGACGCTCCGGCTCCAATCTCAAGGTGCGCCTGTCGGATTCTCGTTCCGGATGGATTCGCGAACGGGGTGAGGACGGAGCACAGGTGCGATGGCTTTCCGAAGGAACCATTCCGCCTCACAACTACTTCACTTCCTGCGAGATCACAGGTGACGATCAGTACGACCGAATTGTATTCTCTCTCAGGGAGCCGGTGGCGTTTGCCGTCTCTTCCGAGATCAATCCCACCAACAGGCTCATCATTGACATCTTCAATACGCACTTTGCGACAACCTGGATGAGCCACAAAGCCGGTGCCAAGTTCATCGGACCCGTGACGGGAGAGCAGATCGAAGATGACTGTCTTCGCGTGACGGTTCCCATCAACAGCAAGCAGATTTGGGGCTACTGGACTGAGCGCAGTGGCAATACCCTGACCGTGTTTGTTCGCCGTCCCCCACAGATTGCCGTCGCACCCGATTCCCCGTTGAAAGGGCTGAAATTTGCGCTCGAAGCGGGGCATGGTGGTTCCTCTGCCGGTGCGGTTGGCACCATGGGGACGAAAGAGAAGAGCATCAACCTGATGGCAGTGACGGAGTTGGAACGGCTGCTCAAGGAACGCGGTGCGGAAGTGATTCAGGTTCGCCCGGGAGATTCGGAGCCTCTGTTCCGCGATCGACTTGCCTGGACAAATGAGTTTGGTGCTCACATGTATATTGCGGTTCATGCCAACGCCGCTGGCAGCTCCAGAGGCTTTCTCAAAATCTCCGGCACAAGCACTTACTATCGTGACATTCACTGCTGGTTGCCATCGCAACTGGTGTACGACAAGCTGCTCGGACTGGGCTGGGGTGAGTTTGGTGTGGTTGGGAACTTCTCCTACTATCCTCTGAGAGACACTCGAACTCCCGGCATCCTCATCGAGCAAGCCTTTATGTCAAATCCCTATGATGAGGCACGAATGCTGGAGCCTGAGTACCAGAAAGCACAAGCGGAGGTCGTCGTCGAGGCACTGGAGGAGTTCTTCGATAAAGTCAGAGAGTAGGTAGCGTGCGTCGTGACCCACGGGATTGTCTGGGATTGATGCGGTAATGCGAAAGTCACCGCTGGAACAACGCCGCGGGGCTGCTGTTCTTCTCGTGACAGTGAGTCCAATAGATGCAGGTCATGTATTGAGCAAACGTCCAAAGGGGAAGAGGGTATAGCCCACACGCGCGCAGGTGCTGGCCTGTTTGGGAGAGCGTAGGAATAACCAAAACGGCTTCATACTGTCTGGAATTGCATGGTTGAGAGTTCCTCTTCGGTTGCACGCTGCGAGATGCCGAGGAATTCAACACCCACCACTCTGTCATTCTCGTCGAAGTCGAGGATAACACCTGGACGGATTTCCTCGGATTCGACTATCCGGTTCTCATCGAGCCGGAAGTAGAGTGCGTCGCTGGCTCTATCTAACTTGACTCTCATTCTGATCTCCTCAATCTCCGGTCGAAGAATGCTGTCACCCATCGTTCTGGATGTGCCTTCACGTTCACAACTACGCGCAGCCAACGATCCCCGAACTCGGGTATCTGCCGGATGAAGTGTCGTGTGCCGTCGTCATGGTCCTCTGTTCGCTCGGGCTCTCGGATCGTCCGGTCAACCCACTCGCGCTCGATTCTGCGCTCCTTGAGCATGTCACAAAAATGGCCAGTCTCATCCATGAATGAATCCTACCACAGCCCAGACACGATGTCATTCCTATGTCCGAATGAGCGCACTCCGTAAAGCAGAACGAGTCTGCGACTTGCACCACTTATTGATATGAGTCGGTAGCAGCGCTGCCACCAATCCAGTGAGAACGAGGCATCTCATCCCTAAAC
>JAKQFZ010000959.1 GCA_029558215.1 Candidatus Omnitrophota bacterium | reverse complement strand
TGTTTGTTGGAGTCTCCGTCGGCGTATCTGTAGGGGTATCAGTCGGCGGTGGCGTTGCCAAGGCTAATCCTTTGACTCGGAATGTGATTCGGTTAGAACTGGGATATGCCGAGTATGTCCAGGATGCACCGGAATCGGTGGAGGAAGCAGACCTGTCGGGCATCGAGCCTGGACCAGACCAAGTCGTTCCGTCCCGAGTCCATAGCAGTGAGTCGCTCGTGGTTGATCTCAGCACAATCCAATACTGAGTATTTGGTTGCAGCGTCGTTGAGCCTGATGCGGGGAAAACATGTACAGTTCTGCTCCCTACAGCGATGGATTGATCGCCGAGGTCTTCGATGAATCCTCCGATCTGGTTGGCATTGTCAGAGTGAAGCCGCAGGTTGGCTTTTGTGGCACTGGTACAAACAGCAACGATGCTGATATCAGACAACATATAGCCACTACTGTCTGTCACAAAGCATGCTGCCCGCCAAGTCGTCTCGGTAACGCTCTGAGCATTGCCTGTATCACCAGCCAGATTGTCAACGATGACCTGTGTGGCTGGCGTGTCGGTCGGAGTTTCCGTGGGTGTCTCTGTCGGCGTCTCCGTTGGAGTCTCGGTGGGAGTCTCCGTCGGGGTGTCTGTGGGAGTGTCCGACGGTGTGCTTGTTGGCGTGTCTGTCAAGGTTGGTGTGTTCGTTGGAGTATTCGTTGGCGTGAATGTCAACGTTGGGGTGTTGGTTGGAGTGCTCGTGGGAACCTCGACAGTTCCGTACAAAGCGAATAAGAAAGGTGCTGTATAGGAATACGGCCAAGTCGAGCCACTGTCCATGGAGTCCAATGCCAAGGCATTGATGGTTGCATAGGCTCCCGTCGTTCCTAACCCTGTGTAGGCCCATTCTACGCCAACAGAATCTCCATGGATGACGACCCAGTAACTTGTGTTTGCGCTCAGCGTTGTTGTCTCTGCTGCGCTGAAAGTCTGAAGACTGTAGGTGTCGCTCAGAGTTCTTGAACCAAGGTTCTCGATGAGAGAACCCGGTTTGTCGGAACTGCTCGAATAGAGCATAACCGTGATCTGACCTCCCCCCGCACCTCCAGAGGTATACCGTCGGACCCAGAGCCCGATCCCAGTCAAGAGACAGTTCTGGCCACCCATCGTGAACTTGTTAGAACCCCAAGTGGTTGTGCTGTACAAGCCCTCCCCAGAAACCAATGAACTTGTATTGTCTACCAGCGTTGCTGCAGGTGACAATTCCGCTCCAAAGGCAAACATGATGACGAACAATCCACAGATCAATACGATTCTCCAGCCCCTATTCGCAGGTGTCATCTTTCTGTCCTCTTTTCCGTTTTTCTTTCTCTTGAGAAACTCTCTGTCATTTGAATAGTACCTTGTTCGACCGTCATAGTCAAATCGGCTGCAAGACAGTGTGGTAACAAGGCGAAAAAGTCCCCGATGCAACGCGGAGAGATATCGCGGAAGAGTCAAGAGAGACACCAAAGCGTGCAGTTGTTATCCCAAGTGGCACGAGGCGAGAAGACAGTAACGGCTCTCTCCACCCACAGCAGAGAGAGCCGTTGTGTTCTCAGCCAACTACTTAATGCCCGCAGCCTGAAAAGACCATGCATGCGGACAACGACAAGCTTACTTCAGTTCGACGGTAGCGCCAGACTCTTCCAACTTCGCCTTCATCTTCTCGGCGTCTTCCTTGGAGAGGCCTTCCTTGACGGTTGCAGGAGCGCCATCAACCAGATCCTTGGCTTCTTTCAGGCCCAGGTCGGTGACTTCTCGAACCGCCTTGTAGACCTTAATCTTCTGTGCACCGGCGTCCTTAAGAACGACGTCAAACTCAGTCTTTTCCTCGACCGGTTCTGCCGCGCCACCACCCATTCCGGGCATCATGGGACCAGCCATCATCGGCATTGCAGCCGAGACACCAAACTTGTCTTTCAATGCGCTGACCAGCTCAGACAATTCCAGCACGGTCATGCTCTCTACTGCTTGAATGATTTCTTCCTTCGTCATTTTGTATCCTCAATTCCTTTCGATGTATATCTTTTCTCGACAGCCACGACCTATCAGGCCGCAGTCTGCTCTCTCTTGTCCACAACTGCCTGCAAGGTATAGACCAACTCGCTGATAACGCCTTCCAGGGCAAAGACCAATCCGGAGATTGGGCCTTCCAAAACACCCACCAACTGACCAAGCAGAACCTGCTTGGGCGGCAATTTCGCCAAAGCCGCAATGCTCTTATCCGTGATGATCTTGTTTTCGAGAATGCCGAACTTGATCTTCAGGTTTTCGTGTTCCTTGGCAAAGGCATCCAGCGCCTTTGCGGCTTCCACGATATCCCCTTTAGTCCAAATCACAGCAGTCGGACCTTCGACCATCTCCCCGGCCTTCTCGTTCTGGGAACGTTTGAACACGCGCGTCAGAAGTGTATTCCTGAGAACGCGCATCCGGCTGTCGGTCTTACGGAGTGCCGTTCGCAGTTGAAAGACTTCTTCAACCTTCAATCCTCGATAGTCCACCAGAAAAACACACTCGACGTCCTTCAGTTGTTCCACCAAAGAGTCTACGATTTCAGCCTTCTGTTGTTTTTTCAGCAATCCTTGTCACCTCCCGCCTGCACCGTTCCTCGTTCCACACCTGTTGCACGAAAGACAAGAGCCGTTCTGCGGCACCACGCGCACAGAACGGCTTGTTCTCAAGCTTCCTCTGCGCCGCTCGTCTCCGCAGGCATTGCATTAAGCAGCCGAAGCTGCGCCTTACTTCTCCAACAAGGGCGGACAAGATCTATCGGTATGTTTTACTCCAGGATCGTTCCTGTTTCTCCTTTAAGCGTCCCGGAAATCGCTCAGATCCAACTTGACGCCGATCCCCATCGTCGAAGACAGTGCCAAACCCTTCAGATACTGCCCTTTGGCAGTAGACGGCTTGGCGCGCATCAACGCCGAAACCAGGGATCGAATGTTTTCTTCCAGTTTGTTGGGCGCAAAGGATGCCTTGCCAACGGGCACATGAATACCGGCTTGCTTGTCGAGGCGATACTCAATTTTACCCGCCTTGAATTCCTGGACTGCCTCGCCGATCTTGGCGGAAACAGTTCCCGCCTTCGGGTTTGGCATCAGGCCACGCGGGCCAAGCACCTTTCCGAGTTTTCCAACATTTCGCATCATGTCCGGAGTTGCCAGGGCGATGTCAAAATCCACCCAGCCCCCCGCGATTTTCTGCGTCAGATCATCGGAACCAACATAGTCGGCACCCGCCTGCTTTGCTTCTTCAGCCAGAGCGCCTTCCGCGAAAACCACTACGCGCAATTGCTTGCCTGTCCCATGGGGCAGTTGAACGGTACCGCGAATCTGCTGATCCGCCTTTCGAGGATCCACGCCCATCTTTGCGGAAAGCTCAATGGTCTCATCAAACTTCGCCTTCGCGCTCTGCTTGACAAGTTTGACCGCTTCCGGAAGTGTGTACAACTTCGCCCGATCAAAAGTCTTGTGGGCATCCACCAATCGTTTGCTCTTAATCATGCCTCCACCTCAATACCCATGCTTCGTGCCGTACCTTCGACCATCTTGACCGCCGCCTCCATATCAAAGGCATTCAGGTCTTCCATCTTGGTCTTGGCAATCTCTTCGACCTGTTTTCGGCTGACTTTGCCAATCTTATTCTTATTGGGTTGGCCGGAGGCTTTGGCTATCCCTGCAGCTTTCTTCAAAAGAATCGCCGCGGGTGGTGTCTTTGTGATGAAAGTGAAACTCTTGTCCGCGTAGACCGTGATCACGGCTGGAATGATCATGCCGGATTCAGTCTTTGTCCGCTCGTTGAACTGCCTGCAGAACTCCATGATGTTCACACCATGTTGTCCCAAAGCAGGACCAACGGGTGGCGCGGGATTCGCGGCACCGGCGGGACACTGCAGTTTCACAATCGCCTGTACTTTCTTTTTCGGTGGCATTGCCTTCTATCCTCGATTTTCTACCAATTGCTATTCGAATTCCTGATTCGGCGCATGGATCATGCTCAGAACCAGGTTTTCGTTCCTTGCACATAGACGCGGTCAAACTCCTCGTCAGACTTCGTCAGATACAGAATCCCTTCGATCAGCCCAATAATTCCCACAACGACAGAGCCCGCCCCACAGGTAACCATTCCCCCCGCCACAGAGACCACAAGCATGATGATTCCTTCCTTGTTATATCCAAGGTAGAATTTGTGGATGCCCAAGGAGCCGAGCAGAATGCCAAGCAGACCAGCGACGAGTTTGTTCTTGGGGCCAAGCGATAGGGTTGAGGCAAGGCTGACCCCGCACTTGGTGCAGATCACCTGAGCCGGATTAGTCTCCTGCCCACAGTTGAAACAGAATTTCTTCTGCGACTTGGGAGCGACTCCGCATCCAGGACAGGCAACGGCATGTTCATCAACTTCTTTTCCGCAGTTTCTGCAATACATCTCGTGTTTCCTCCAGAGCGGGCCTCTGTGCCCGCGGGCCCATGACCTATGTCCTCACCAACACCTGATTCTCCGACAGACCCCTCTCTGTTTCGAACTCAGAGTTTATCCACCTGAAGGAAATCCAACTCCACAGGAGTGGATCTCCCCAGAATGTCTACCATAACGGTCACACGGCCTCGATCCTGGTTGATCTCTGAAACATAGCCGGTAAAGCTCTCGAACGGTCCCTCGATGACTTTGACCTTCTCGCCACACTCGAAAACCACCTTCGGTCGAGGAGTTTCCTCGGTCTCCTTCATGCGACCCAGAATGTGATCTACTTCGTCCGTGGTCAAGGGAACAGGAGTGCGTCGGGGTCCGACAAAGCCGGTCACTCCGGGGGTGGAACGCACCAAGGTCTGCAATTCATCACTCATCTCCATATGCACGACCACATAGCCCGGAAACAACTTCTTGGACGATACCCTCTTCTTGCCTTCACGAATCTCGGCGACCTCTTCCGTCGGGATAAGAACCTCGATGATCTTGTCCTTAAGACGGAAATCACTGCGAACAAGGTTCAAGAGGCTTTCGCGAACTCTGTTCTCATAGCCGGAGTAGGTGTGAACCGCATACCAAGACGCCGCCGGGTTGACCGGTGTTTCAGACGGATCAGCACCAACTTGATCGGGAGCCTGGCCTTGGTTCTCCAAGGGTTCTTGTTCGTGATTTTCGTTCAAATCTTCAGCCCTTTCCGCTCAGCCTCTGTAACTGTCCTGAAACCTTCTCCTCATCCTTCGCGTTGCAGTGGGTACCGCGCCCCCGGCCACCTGCATTCTCAACAGATCAGAAACGCGTAAAGATGAACTTGAACACATTCGTAAAAACACCATCCAAGACGGCAATGTAGATGGCGATGACAATGACCGTCACGAAGACGATCTTGGTTGAATCCTTGATCTCTTGCCGGGTCGGCCATGTCACAAAGTTCAGTTCCCGTCGCACATCCTTGATGTAGGCAACCGTCTTGGTGTACCAGTCTTTCAGTGTCGCATTCATTTTGGCAATCATCGCAGATTCACTCTCTCCCAAGAAACTTGACTCAAGAGCAGCTCGGTTTCTGTCTCAAACGAACGGCTCACAAACTGTCTCTGTCACTCTACTCTCGGACGCTTCTCTGCTCCCAGAAAACAAGACTTTGAAGAAGTCTGTTTCTTCCAATGAACAAGCGTTCGTAAGAGTGGGCATAGCCCACACGCTTGCAGGCGCCGGCCTGCTCGGAACGAGGAACAGGGCAGAAGGGACTCGAACCCCCAGCCCCCTGATTTGGAGTCAGGTGCTCTACCAATTGAGCTACTGCCCTATCGTTTTCCGAAATCCTCTCATCACCCGAAAGCATCCTTTACCGCGTCTCACGATGCGCCGTATGCTTTCGGCAAAACCGACAGTACTTCTTAATCTCGAAGCGCGCGGTCTGCTTCCGTTTGTCTTTCGTCGTGTTGTAGTTTCTCTGCTTGCAGTCCGTACACGCCAATGTGATTCTTTCGCGCATTTCTGTTTACCACCGCCTGAACTAGTTTATTCAATAATCTCCGTGACCACACCGGCACCCACGGTCCGTCCGCCTTCGCGAATCGCAAATCGCACTTCCTGCTCCATCGCGATGGGCGTGATCAACTGC
>JAKQFZ010000951.1 GCA_029558215.1 Candidatus Omnitrophota bacterium | reverse complement strand
ACTTCAGCTCAACGACAACTGACTTCTCGACAAGCAAGTCCAGGCGCAGTCTAGCGTCCAAGCAGATTCCATCGTAGTGAATTGGCACCATGAGTTGCTTCTGTACGTACAAACCGAGTTTGCTGAGTTCATGAACCAGACAGATCTCGTAGACGCTCTCGAGTAAGCCGGGACCGAGTGTCTTGTGAATTGCAAAAGCAGCGTTTACGATCTGCCGTGCCAAAGCATCAGTCTCTTCCGGAATTGGCTCACTTGGTGTCTTTGTGTCTTGGTGGTGGAATTGGCTCATACGAAATCCCTACTTGGCTTGTTTTGAAGGATATCAAATCGGATGGAGACTGATCAAACTGAGGTGCTCCGATATGCGTTCCGCCCCAAGCGGTTGGAAATTCATCGGAAGTTCTTGACGGATTCGAGTGCTTTTTGCTAGGTTTGCTTCGGTTGTGGCGGCTTAGCTCAGTTGGTTAGAGCATGCGACTCATATTCGCAGTGTCCGGGGTTCGAATCCCTGAGCCGCTACCAGTTTTCCTTCTGAATCATCCTTTTTCTGCCATGTGCGTTTTTCTGATCTTTGATTTTCGTGTGTGATGTATATTACCTGCAACCTTTTGGGAAGGAATCTTGATGATGAGATCTCCGTGCTGGATTCGAAGGTGTCTGATTCTGTTGTGTCATTTGTTCATCATTGTCGCCTCCGTGGCGTCAGAAGAGGTAAAGAGCATGAACGAAGAGATGAATTTCGATACCGGTCTTGTTCCCCCGGCCTTTCAGCCGTTGCCGTTGGGCAGTATCAAACCTGAGGGCTGGCTTCTGCGACAACTGCAGATTCAGGCGCAGGGTCCCAGTGGACACCTCGATGAGTTCTGGGCGTCTGTGGGTGACAGCGCGTGGTTTGGTGGCACGGGTGACGCCTGGGAGCGAGGCCCTTACTGGTTGGACGGTCTCGTGCCCTTGGCTTACGTGCTGGACGATGAATTGCTGAAAGTGAAAGTCAAGCGGTTTATGGACTACATTCTGTCATCGCAGCAGCAAGACGGTTGGATCGGACCTGTGGACTACAGCAAGAAACAGGACCAGACGTTCAGCTATGATCCCTGGCCTGCTTTCGTCGCACTCAAGGCGTTGACCCAGTATGAGGAAGCCACTGGGGATGAGCGCGTGATTCCCGCAATGCAGCGGTTCTTCAAGAAGTTGGATGCTTTGCTGGACGAGAAACCGCTCTTCAGTTGGGGTATGTTCCGTTGGATGGACTGTGTACTCTCCGTTCATTGGCTCTACGAAAGAAAGCCTGAACCGTGGCTTCTGGAACTTGGCAGTAAGATTCAAGAGCAAGGCTTTGACTGGCAGGGGCACTACGCAGATTTCAAATACAAAGGGAAAACTTTAAAGGATCAGACCAAAATGGAGACCCATGTTGTCAACAACGCCATGGCAGTCAAGCAGGCTGGGGTCTGGTTCAGACAGTCCAAAGACATGGCTGACCGCAAGGCGGTTGACCACTGTCTGGATATCCTGGATCAGTATCATGGAACAGCCGTTGGAACCTTCACTGGTGACGAACACTACGCTGGCAAGCACCCATCACAGGGAACGGAACTCTGCGCGGTGGTTGAGTATATGTTCTCATTGGAGAACCTGATCAGTTTCTTTGGTGATGTCGCCTATTGCGACCGTTTGGAAAAGATCGCCTACAATGCACTGCCAGCGCAGTTCACTCCCGATATGTGGGGGCACCAATACGACCAGCAAGTCAACCAGGTGCTCTGTATCCGTAGCGACGATCACATCTGGGAAACCAATGGCCCGGAGGCAAACGTTTTTGGTCTGGAGCCGAACTACGGTTGCTGCACTGCGAACTTCCATCAGGGTTGGCCTAAGTTTGTTTCTCATCTCTGGATGAGATCAGCCGATGGTGGACTGGCGGCAGTGGCCTACGGTCCTTGTGCTGTTGAGGCAACGATGGGGAAAACTCCAGTGCGGGTTGAGGTGGAGACAGATTATCCCTTCAGGGATGAAGTGGTCATCACGGTGCGTGCCAGGAAGTCGGTTTCATTTCCACTGCATCTCAGAGTTCCCCAATGGGCAAAGGACGCCACGGTGCGCGTGGGCAGAGGGAGACCCGTGGCGGTCAAGGCGGGTTCCTATCATTGCATTACGCGCAGCTGGGGCGCTCAAACCCGAATCACTTTGAGCCTTCCGATGCCAGTGAGTGTGGAGAGGCGATACAATAATGCCGTCTGCATCAGCCGTGGCCCCCTGGTCTATTCCCTGACGGTTGGCGAGGAATACAGGCCCTTCAAATCGGGTCATTTTCCCTACACGTTTTGGGAACTGTATCCAACAGCAGACTGGAACTATGCACTCAAACTAAATACCAGAAGTCCCGAGAAGTCACTTCGATTCAAGGAGCAGCCGATCGGGGACTATCCATTCTCTCCCGAAGGTGCTCCGGTTCGAGCCACAATCAAGGGGAGACAGATCAAGGAGTGGACGCTTGAACACAATGCGGCGGGGGCGCCGCCTGAAAGTCCGATTTCCAGCGATGCGCCTTTGCGGGAACTGGAACTGATTCCCTACGGATGCACGATGCTTCGGGTCACAGAGTTTCCGGTACTGGAGTGACACGAAAACTGGTGAGTGATAGAAAAGACTAGATATCTGGGAGCCAAAACAATGTCGAAAGGTTTCAAAGTTGGTGTGATTGGTCTGGGGATGGGAAGGCATCATCTGCGGTGCTTCCATGAGCATCCGAGTTCCAAGGTCGTGGCGATAGCGGATCAGGAGCCGCAACGTCTGAAGGAAATCGGCGATCAGTATGGCATCAAGAAACGGTATTCAGACGGTGCCGAGATGATCGAGAAAGAGAAACTCGATGTGGTCAGCATTGCCACTCCGAACAAGTTTCATTGTCCTCTGACAGTTCATGCTTTCAAAAAGGGATGCCATGTTTTCTGTGAAAAGCCCATGGCGATGACGGTTGAGGAAGCCGAAAAGATGAATCGGGCTGCGCAAAAGGCCAAGAGAAGCCTGATGATCAACTTCTCCTACCGGTTCAGTGAGATGAGTTTTGCCCTGAAACAGCAAGTGGACTCCGGTGTCATCGGGAACGTCTATTTTGGTCGGACAGTTTGGCATCGGCGTCGCGGTATCCCCAAACTGGGGGGGTGGTTTACCACCAAGGAGTTGTCCGGAGGTGGACCGCTCATCGATCTGGGAGTCCACCGAATTGACTTGGCGCTTTGGCTGATGGGCTATCCTGAGCCGCAATCGGTCTTTGGCTCTGCGTACAATGTCCTTGCAAAGGAAATCGCGCGGGCGCAGAACAAACAGTATTCCGTGGAGGACATGGCTTGTGGCTTGGTGAAGTTCAAGAATGGAGCAACTCTGATTGTTGAGGCCAGTTGGGCGTTGAATGTACATCAGCCTGAATATATGGAGACGGCGCTCTACGGCGACAAGGGCGGTCTGGTACATCGCAATACGGACGGTGGCTACACCATGGGTGCTGAGTTGTATCTCGAAGAGGGTGGGAGTCTTTTCACCAAGAAACTGGATCGCGCCTGCGTGAAGGTTCCAACCCCCTACGGCGAGTTCATTGACAGTTTGGTCGAAGGACGGCAACCCATCGCTACGGGAGAGCATGGACTGAAGGTGCAGAAGATACTGAACGGGCTTTATCAGAGCGCAGAGCAGGGAGCACCGGTTACCTTCTGAGAAGGCACGTGGGCTGTTCTGTGCTCCTGTGCAGTACTCGCTTGCGTTCGATCATGAAAGGGTTTGATTTACATGAGCCAGGTTTCCTTTGATTCAAGAGCACTGAAGATTGATGGCAAGAGGACGCTGATCTTTAGCGGTGCCATTCACTATCCACGCAGCACGCCAGCGATGTGGCCTGACCTGATGAAGCGAAGCCGCGCTGCTGGTCTTAACACCGTGGAAACGTATGTCTTCTGGAATCTGCACGAACCGAAGAGGCGTGTCTACGATTTCTCTGACAGGCTCGATCTTCTCCAGTTCTGCCGTGTTGCCCAGCAGCATGGGCTCTACGTCATCTTGAGGATTGGCCCTTACATCTGTGCCGAGACCAACTATGGCGGATTCCCCTTCTGGCTTCGCGATGTTCCTGACATGCAGATGCGCACGTTCAACACTCCCTTCATGTTGGAGATGGGTCGCTGGGTACGATTCCTGTGCAATCATCTCAACCGTATGTTTGCCCCAAATGGCGGCCCGATTATTGCCTTTCAGTTGGAGAACGAATACAGCCTGGTGGCGCTTCATTACGGTGACAGTGGCCAGCGCTATCTGCGGTGGACGGTGGACTTGGCGCAGGAACTGAATCTGGGCATTCCTTTGATCATGTGCTGTGGTAGTGCGCCCGGAGCCATCGAGACGCTGAATGGATTTGTCATGCATCCAAAAGTGCAGGAACACGTCAAGAATCATCCGGGTCAGCCGGTGCTCTGGACTGAGAACTGGCCGGGGTGGTATGACACCTGGGGCTATGCTCATCGTTCCCGCTCGGCGGAGCATGTTGCCTACAGCGTGGCGCGTTTTTTTGCGGAAGGTGGTGCCGGCGTCAACTATTACATGTGGCATGGCGGAACCAATTTCGGCCGCGAAGCCATGTATCTGCAGACCACCAGCTACGACTATACCGCCCCGCTGGATGAATACGGTCTGCCTACCACAAAGAGCAATCATCTGACACAACTGCATCATGTGCTTTGGGAACATGCCGATCTGTTGTTGGAGAAGAGCCGAGTCGAGCCGCAGCTTGTCGGTGACAACCAGTGGATCTATGTGTATGAGAATGGCACTGATTCGCTTGCGTTTCTCTGCAACGATGATGAGAACAAGTCGGCAACAATCTCTCACCTTGGTCAGGGGTACGAACTGCCGGCTCTGTCCGTCATCCTCATCTCCAAAGGCAAGGTTCTCATGAACACGGCTCGAGTCGCACCCGTAAGTGTTGTTCAAAGAAGTGTTGAGCCGATCTCGGATATCCTTGCGCCGTTTGAGTGCTGGGCTGAACCGTTGCCCACGGACTGGCCTGAGGGTGTTCGCGCTCCAATCAGATCTGCGGCACCCGAGGAGCAACTGCAGTTCACTCAGGATGAAACAGACTACTGTTGGTATGAAACAAGGCTCAACATTGCTCCCTCCGAGGCTGGCAAGGGAGAACTCTTGCTGGAAGGAGTGGCGGACGTGGTGTACGTCTTTGTAGATGGCCAGATTTGTGCCACGACGCCCGTCCCGCTCCCCGAGCAGAGAGGCAAAGTAGACGAAGAAGGATTCCATCAGAAGTTTGAACTGCATTTGAATGCGGGAACACATGATCTGTCGCTTTTGTGCTGTGCGGTCGGTCTGATTAAAGGTGACTGGATGATTGGCTATGAGAATATGGTCAATGAGCGGAAGGGGCTTTGGGGAAAAGCACGCTGGAAGGGGCGCACTCTTCACGAACCCTGGCGGATCCAGCCGGGACTTGTGGGCGAGCATTGTCGCCTTTTTGGAAGCGCCGGAGCACTCGTGCCGTGGCAGCCCGATGGCACACCCCAACGCGGCAAGCCGCTTTGCTGGTTGCGAACTCGTTTCTCGCGCCCGGAAGGCCTGTCACCACTCACGCTTGATCTCGTTGGTATGGGCAAAGGTTTGATCTGGCTCAATGGGCATTGCCTCGGGCGCTATTGGTTGACCCCTGGCTTGGGAGATATGAATCCATCGAAAAGGTCGGTTATCGAAGAGCAGAGAGTGAACGAGCCGACTCAGCGTTACTACCACGTTCCGTCGGAGTGGATTCAGGACGAGAATGTCCTGGTGCTTTTCGAGGAAGTTGGTGGCGATCCGTCACTGATTCGCCTCTGCAGATGGCTCTAGTCAGCCATCGTGCCTCTGATCTGTGCTGAAGGAGGGAGGACATCCGTCTCTGGTCGGATGTCTAAGAAACACGTGTCCCGTTCTTACGACTTTCTTGTTCTGCAGAATCGTTTGTGCCGAATCATTCTTCTGGCGTGTTTGCTCTCGGGAATTCCTGCCGCTTTCTGTCAACAACAGACAGAGCAGAGTCTTCCTCGCAGTAATCAGCGAAGCGTCTTATTCATTGTTGTTGACGCCTTGCGTGCTGACGCCCTTGGCGTGAATGGATCTAAAGTTCCTGCAACGCCCTTTCTCGACAAACTTGCCACAGAAACCTGGTGCTTCACCAACTGCCGATCCAGTGCATCTTTGACCAAAGCATCCATGTGCAGCCTTTGGACTTCCAACTACCCAAGTGTCCACGCTGTGATCTCTCGGACGGACAAACTGGACGACAGATTCCAGACGCTTCCAGAGATAATGAAAGACTGCGGTCTCCGAACTACTCTGGTGTCAGGGAATCCCTGGCTCTCCGACGAGTTTGGGATGTCTCAAGGCTTCGATGAGGAATCTCTGATCAACTACGCTCACGATATGGGCAGAGACTTCGACGGCAACGATCTCAATGAGACGTTTCTCAAGTGGATCGACCGGCAGCCGAATGTGCCTTTCTTTGCACACCTTCACTACATGGACTGCCACGATCCATACAACGCCACAGCGGAAGACATGAAGCAGTTCGTACAAGTGGACGGGAAGGATTTTTCTGTCAATGGCCCCATCACTTCAGAAATGCGGTCTGGTGATCTTGCCTACATGAGGCAGCATTACCAGGCAGCAGTGCGCTCACTTGACAGGATTATCAGTCGTCTTTTTCAGGAATTGGAAAACCGTCAGTTGCTGTCGAACACCATCATCGTTCTGACCGCCGATCATGGCGAGGAGTTCGGTGAGCACGGTGGTTTGGGACACGGCACCACTCTGTACGACGAGCTTCTTCGTGTGCCGTTGATGATCCACGTTCCGGGAGAGCCACCAGCACGATTGGAAGGGATAACTTCTCTGGTTGACGTGTTACCCACACTGCGTGAGCTGATGGGAATCCCAAGTTCTGCCGACGATGTCGGTGTGGACTTAACGCAATACGTCAAGGGACAGCCATTGCCCGAGCGGGCGATTCACGCACGGGTACAGTCGTTGAGCGACTACTCCGAACTCTACGCAGCCATTTGGAATGACCATAAGTTCATCTTCAACAGATCCAAGGGCACCAAGGAATTCTACGATCTGCGTGCCGATCCCAAAGAGCGGAGTCCATTCAGACCGGAGCAGTCGCCCTTGTATGCTGAGGGAGAGAAACTTGTTCAGACACAGATGGCGGTTGCCGACCGGAACCCAAACGCATCGGCACCGGTCACGATTCTTCCCGACACACTCAATGCACTCAAGAGTATCGGCTATGCCAAATGAGTCGGGGTGATTGCATTCGCCTCGGAACGCACAATAGGCTATCCTATGAATGAAGGGTAAAGAGGAAGACTCCCGCAAGGAGAACGTATCGCTATGGTTCAGGTCAGCTCCCATCTCAGTACCGGTCTTCCCGGCTTGGATAAGGCACTGCGTGGTTTGATGCCCGGAGATAACATCGTCTGGGAACTCGATGCGGTTGCCGATTATGTCCGCTTTGTGCAGCCGTACTGTGAGAGTGCTCTCCAGCACGGAAAACCACTCATCTACTTTCGATTTGCGAAACATGATCCCCTGGTTCACGAAGGGCAGGGAATTCAGATTCACCACCTGAATCCGGAAGCAGGTTTTGAGTCCTTCATCGCGCACATTCACCGCGTTATCGAGCAGACCGAACGGGGTGCATGGTATGTGTTTGACTGCCTTTCCGAACTGGCGTTCACCTGGTCGAGCGATACCATGCTGGGCAATTTCTTCTTGCTGACCTGTCCCTATCTCTATGACGTTGGGGCGCTGGCATTTTTCGGTCTTGTGCGCCATGCCCATGCACCGGAAGTCATTGCCCTCATCACCGAGACCACCCAGATCTTTCTGGATGTCTACAACAAGCATGAACATCTTTATGTGCATCCAATCAAAGTGCAGCAACGTCATTCCCCGACGATGTACATGCTCCATGTCTGGGAAGGAAACGACTTTCTGCCTGTGGCGGAAAGTGCGACGATCTCGGAAGTGCTCAGCGCCGCGGCCTGCTTTCCGCGCGACTCCAATCGCTTCTGTCAGGGTTTGTGGCAGGGAACATTCTTGCAAGCCGAAGACCTTTTGGAATCCAAGAGGCGCGGAGAAGACTGCGAGGAAGCACTCAAGGATGTTTTTGCCAAGCTTCTGCGAATGCTCATGACGCGCAGCGAGCGAATGCTGCAACTGGTCAGCCGATACTTGACCGTTGAAGACGTCATCGCCATCGGGAGACGGATCATTGGTACCGGACTGATCGGTGGCAAGTCCATTGGAATGCTCGTCGCACGGGCGATCTTGAGACAGTCAGATCCCAGTTGGAACGGCGTTCTGGAACCCCATGACACCTTCTATATCGGTTCAGACGTTTTCTACACGTTTCTCGTCCAGAACGGTCTCTGGTGGAAGTGTCAAAAGCATCGAGATCCAGAACACTTTCTCGAAGGGGCGGATCAGACAAGGCAGCGGATTCTTGTCGGCACACTGCCCGATCACATCAAGTCGCAGTTCCAAACCATGCTGGACTATTTTGGTCAGTCCCCGATCATCGTTCGCTCCAGCAGTCTTCTCGAAGACAACTTTGGTCATTCTTTTGCGGGGAAATACGAGAGCATCTTTCTTGCCAACCAAGGTTCTCGTGAGCAACGTCTGCATGACTTCATCTCCGCGGTGCGAACCATCTATGCCAGTACACTCAGTGAAGAGGCTTTGAACTATCGGGCGCGGCGCGAGATGCTCGAACAGGACGAACAGATGGCGCTCCTGGTGCAGAGGGTCTCCGGTGTGGTACAGGGCACATTGTTTTTTCCCCATGTGGCAGGTGTCGGATTCTCATACAACCCTTATGTCTGGAATCGGGAGATTGATCCAAAGGCGGGTGTGCTTCGCCTGGTGTACGGGCTGGGAACTCGCGCCGTGGATCGCACTGATGATGATTACACTCGGCTGGTTGCTCTGAATGCTCCGGATCGCCGGCCGGTTGCCGAGATCGAGGAAGTCTATCGCTACGCTCAGAAGCGCGTAGATGTTCTGGACTTGCAGGCAAATCAACTTGTCTCGGAGCGTTTTGATGATGTCGTCAGGCAGAGCCAGGATCCCAGAGTGGATTTGGTGGCGACCAAGGATGAAACACTGGCGGAGCAGAGTTCAGGCAAAACTGGTACAGAAATCTTTCCATGGATATTGACTTTCGATCCCCTGCTTCAGGAAACCGATTATGTTGCCACCATGAAGCGCATGCTTGAGGCACTGGAGCAGGCCTATGGATGCCATGTGGATGTTGAGTTCACAACCAACTTCTTCAAGCAGAACCAATATCGGATCAACCTGGTGCAGTGTCGTCCTCTCCAGGTCAAGGGGGAGGGAGTCGTCAGCCGACCGCCTGACTCGATTCCCGCGGAGGATTTGATCCTCGAAGCGGCAGGGGCGGTGATCGGTCAGAGTCGGCAAACTTTGATCGAGAGGATCATCCAGGTTGTTCCTGCAGTCTATGGTCAATTACCCATTGGAGATCGTTACTCGGTTGCGCGCCTGATTGGCCGAATCATGCATCTCAGAGATCGAGTCGTGCCCAGGAATATCATGTTGATTGGTCCAGGGCGTTGGGGCACATCCACACCCTTTCTGGGAGTGCCGGTCAAGTTTGGCGAGATCAACAATGTTGCCGTCCTTGTCGAAGTGGTCGAGATGCGTGACAACCTGGTGCCGGACGTTTCGCTTGGAACACACTTCTTCAGCGAACTGGTCGAATCGGATATTCTGTACTTCGCGCTGTTTCCAGCCAAGGAAGGCAACCAGGTCAACAATGAGTTCTTTGCATCGCAGCGGAATCTCCTTCCGGAACTTGTTCCTGATGCAGCAAAATGGTCGCATGCCGTTCGAGTTGTGGATGTCACACCGAACGAGCAGCGCTTCGTTCTCAATGCCAACACACTGAGCCAACGGGTGGTGTGCTATCGGACAATGTGCTGATAGGGAACAGAGGCTACTGGATGTCCCAAGGAGAGTAACTATCACCCAGAAGACTCATCCGGACATGCCAATCCTTTAGAGATTAGCTCACCCATATCATGTTTGGTGCCGGTGAGAATGGCTACCTTTCCGATATTCTTTCTCCTTTCAGTTTGTGACGTCGAACGTTGAGGGCCTTCCATTCGAGGAGCGGTTGAGATTGTATGCGCTGCTGAAGATCTGTGTCAGTGGTCAGAAGGGTGGGGTCGATCACCCCTTGGTCCAGCAGTAGATTCAAGAAAGCCCGCTCGGAGTCCGTGAACGGTAGCACTGCGGATAGGCCTTTTCGACACTCACACACGAGGCGCGTTCCGTACTCGGCTGATTCCCCGTGTATCTCGGCAGCATTGGCACGCAGCGTGGGAATCAACTGCCTGGCCAAATCCATGGCGTCGAAGTCCACATCCTCTGCGGAGACCATCCTCCAATCCTTCCTGTTCATCGCACCGTAGACCACAAACCCGATGCGAAGGCGCTGGGGATCGAGGCCGTCCATTCTGAGAATCCGATGGCTGTCGAACAGGTCCCGGACCTGTCTGCGCGCCAATAACGCCGTGAGCTTTCCGGCCGCCAGTTCATGGTGATCCAGCACGGGAATCCCCGTGGCACGCCAAACTCCGATGGGATGAGAGTCACGGATCGTCACTGGCCACAGCGGGATACGGAACATGAAACTGATGTCCACTTCGAGGTTGCCGCTCCGGCCTGGGGCATTGTCGTACCGCAACGACCACTTGCCTCCGGCGTGTTCTTCAGG
>JAKQFZ010001261.1 GCA_029558215.1 Candidatus Omnitrophota bacterium | reverse complement strand
TCTTTGTCTACACCAGTTCAATGGCACTGCTTGATAGCTGCTATGTTCACCATGTCACCCAGGGGGTTGTTTCATCCAAAGTAGCTCAGGTCTGGATAATGAACACGACAGCTGCCGACTGCAGTTCCTATGGCTTTAACTGCTCAGAGTGTTCGACAATGACGTTTGGTGCTCCAGGTAATTGGGCAACCAACAATCTCACTGGCGTCAATGTTGCATTGAATGGGGTTGTCAGCTACGCCACCAGCAAAGTGACCTATTCTGGTAATACGACGAACCTGCGCATTGTCACAGGCGGTCAGACTTTCGACGAGTGACACACTACGTCACGTAGAATGCGTAGACTCGTGACTTTTCGGCACCCCAGGTGTCCTCGATGGTGAAGCGGATGGCTTCCAGTTCCTGGTTGATGGGAATGCGAACGTGTCTCTGGTAATTGTCCTCTATGCGAAACACGGTTGAAAACATGCCGAACTTCTGTCCTTCGATGCGAAACACCTTGGGCATCTCCGGCGGCACGTTGCGCAGCTGATTGTCCCGCTGGTGGTAGCTCATCGCAATTCTCTTCTCCATGGCGCTGTCGAGGACAAGCACCAATTCGGAGACAGATGACAAAGAGCCGAACTGATAGGTCAAAGAGTCCCCTAAACTGCCCACCCAGCAATGCGGATTATCGCCAACCTGTCGGTTGATTCCGTCGCGCACCGGTTCTGGATCACCGTGACTTGCCACCAACTGAGCCCTCAGGGTAGCTGTCGGGAGTTGCTGAACGATGCCAGGAAGATAGCAGTCGTCCACCAGGAGCGTCTGTTGAAGTTGTCTGATGCACTCTCCGGTCAGCCCTTTTGGTGGGCAGTTCTTCGAGACTGCCATCGCTGCTGCAGTACCGACCGCCTGACCCATGCTGCAACCGGTACCCATGACACGCGACGAACTCATGGCCGAGTGGGTGCAACTGGCACAACGTCCCGCAAACATGAGGTTCTCGACGGTCTTTGAATAAAGCGATCGGTAGGGAATTCCATAGGGAGATGGAGTGGGATAGAAGATGGTTGCCGGAGCGCCCAGTTTGGCGGCTCGGAATCCAGCAGGATGGTGGTCGTCCATTGCCCAACCACCGTAGGCAACAATGTCTTCAAATTTGCCTTCGGATTCGATATCGTTCTGCGTGAGCACATGCTCGCCAATGTACCGGCGGCTTTCTCGTTTGGCAGGGAGAAACTGAATCCATTCCAGCGTCCAGTTGTCCGCTCCGTGGTCGCCTCGATTCTTGATGTGATCCCAAACGCCGTAGACGGTTTTCAGAAGTTCGTCACGAAGCATTTCGGTGTCATGAATTGAGTGAAACTCACCGCCCAGTTCAATCCACCAATAACCCATTCGCCACCAGCCATGCCCTTTGGCGCCGCGTGGAATATCCTCTTCGTTGTCATAACGGTACGCCCACGATGGCGGTTCAAATGGCTGAGGCGTATCGCATTCCCGCGCCATGAACAGGCACGTCATGCCCATGGTCTTATTGTCCGCTTGTTCGGGTGCAATGGATTCGTTGTATTCGCTCCTGGCTTCCCGACCCATTCGGAAAGGGGCTTTGGTCAAGGGAGCAAGAATGGCATCTCCCGAACAGTCCGCGTAGATGGACGCGGAGACCTGATGATACATCTGCGTCGTCAACTGCCAGCCCGTGATGCTCTTGATTCGACGACCCTTCATGTCGGCATCCAGACACGAGCAGTTCAGCAGAAGCGTCACATTGGGTGCATAGTGGAGTTTCTCATAGAGAATGGTGTCCCAGATTGAGAAATTCGAATGCGGATTGTGTCGGAGATTCTCCAGACGAAGCTCTTCCAGGATGCCCGTTTCGCGCATGTGAGGAATCTGGTTGCTTCGGTCGGCACCGCAGATATGGACGCGGGTTTCACTGGAAGCATTGCCGCCGAGAACCGGTCGGTCATGCATCAGCACCACTTTCGCGCCGCGCCGCGCTGCCGCAAGCGCCGCGCAGATGCCCGCCATGCCACCCCCGACAACACAAACATCCACGTTGTGAACAACCTGCTTGAAAATGTCCTTTGCCATCCCTCGAATACTCCCTTCGTGATGTCGTCAAAATCAACAGGGATACACTCTGGGAAAGCTGATGCAGATGGATGTGTCTGTCAAGAACAAAGAGTACGGACACGGCAGAAAACCGTGCCCGTACTCCAATAGGCTTCTCACGCTCTCAACGAGCGGGATTACTTCTTCTTATGACGATCACGTCGCCGTCTCTTTTTGCGCTTGTGAGTGGCGATCTTTTGACGTTTCCGTTTCTTTCCGGACGGCATACTCACCCTCCCTTCTCAATTTGGGCAGAAGGTCGTAAGTTCTTCAAACGTTTCTGCTGGTCAGAGGGAAAATCCCATTCTGACGGAAAACGAACTATAACCCTTGGCAGGGAACAATTCAACCGAAAAATGCTTGAAGGGGATCGTTGAAATCATATAAGATGAGAAACTCAATTCTCAGAGGAGGCCTGCTGGGATGAAGTATCTTGTTTTCGGAGCGCTCTTCTTACTGTGCTGCAGCGGGAATTCGCATGCAGACTCCCTTTGGCATAAAGCCGAATCCCATGGGAGACAGTCGCAGGAGGCGATTCGACTTTGTTACCGATACGCTTACGGCTGGCTCTCACAGTCCGATCCGAAGACAGGGCTTTTGCCTCGGAATCTGACGGGGCACTACTACTGGAACAGTTGGGATGCCGCTGCAGACAACTACCCCTTTCTCGCACTGACGGCATTCGTGACCGATCAATATCACCTGAAGCATTCCGCCCGGAATATTATGCAACAGGAGAAGCGCCTGTGCAGTCGGGTTGGAGCATTGCCCTGGACGTATGATTTTGCCAAGGCGGATTTCGTCAGCGAAGTGCCCGAGATGCATTGGGTGATCTTTGGGGCTGCGGAATACGCGAAAGACGGATTGATGCCCATGACGGAGTTTTTGGGCAAAGGAGTCTGGCTTGACCGAATGCAGGACATCGTGCGCGGTGTCTGGGAACAGGCACCCGTGGAGACACCACGTGGCATGATGCCGACAACCAATGTCGAGGTGGACGGAGATCTTCTGCAAGTCATGAGCCGCTTGTATTGGATCACCGGCAAACGCTCCTACAAGCGTTGGTGCTATCGCATTGCTGACGAGTACTTGCTTTACAAGGATATGCTCTCCTGGGATCGCATCCCGCTTCGAGATCATGGATGTGAGATCATTGGCGGCCTCTCTGAGACGTATCTTATCGCAGCCCAGGAAGATCCAAAACGACGCAAGGCCTATCAGAAGCCCTTGCGTGCGGTGCTGGACAGGATTCTGGAAATTGGAGTCAATGCAGATGGCATGATGCCCAACGGCTTCAATCCGAAAACTGGAGAGAAGAATCCAGATGAGCTGAGCGACGGCTGGGGTTATGTCTACAACGCTTTCTTAACCGTTGCGCAGGTGGATGATGAGCCGCGCTACAGAGAGGCGGTGAGTCACGTTCTGGCCAATGTTCACAAATACCTTGGCGACGCATGGGAGGGAACAGGTGCCGATGGTTACGCCGATTCCGTAGAGGGTGCCTTGAACCTCCTGAATCGTCTCCCAGACGACACAGCCTTCACCTGGGTGGACGAGACAATGCCTTTCCTCTTCGACAAGCAACGCTCAGACGGCATTCTGGAAGGCTGGCACGGTGATGGAAACTCCGCTCGAACGTCGCTGATGTACGCACTCTGGAAGACGCAAGGAGTCTCGGCATCCCCCTGGCGCGAAGACCTTCAACTCGGCTCGGTGCTGAGCGCTTCAGGAACGCTCCTGATCACGCTCAAAGCCGACTGGGCATGGCAGGGAACACTTCGTCTGGATCGTCCTCGCCATCGGGACTATCTTCATCTGCCCATGGACTACCCACGAATCAATCAGTTTCCAGAATGGTATACCGCGGAACAGGGAAGTGTTTATGACCTTTCCATAAACGACGCTGCTGTTCAGCAAGTGGACGGTTCAACCCTCTGGAATCTGCCTTTGCAGTTGAAACCCCGGGAAAGCGTCCGCATCTCGATTCACAAACAAGGAGAGACACGCACCACGGGCAATGGGGATCTTCCGCCGCGGTTTCGCGCATTGGGATATCAGCACATGAACCCGATCGAAAGCAGCGAGTGGCGAAGCACACTTCGTCCGCATCTCACAAAGGTCTTGCTTATAGAAGACCTGATGCACTCCAGAGCGACGATCCCTTTGGACGCAGAAATCCTCAGGACGCAGGAGTATCCAGACTACATTCTCTCTGAGGCACAAATACGCTCCACTCCCGAACGTTTCATGAAAGTTGTTGTGACTGTCCCGAGAAACGCCTTGGCGGGCAAGACTCCTGCCGTGGTCTGCATTCACGGACACGGTGGGGATCGGTTTGTCACCTACAAACAGGACAGTCCCTACAATGGTTTTGCCACAGCACTTGCGCAGAAGGGATTTGTGACCATCGCCACAGATCTCGGACAACACGAGCTCTATGACAGCACGCACACGCTCACGGGAGAGCGCCTGTGGGACTTGACTCGGTGCGTTGACTATCTGGAGACTTTGCCAGCGGTTGACCGATCGCGGATCGGTTGTGCGGGTTTGTCTCTGGGAGGCGAGATGGCCATGTGGCTGGGTGCAATGGATGAACGCATCCAAGTCACTTCCAGCTGTGGATTCCTGACATGGATGGATATCATGGAGCGCCACCACTGCATGTGCTGGAAGGTGAAGGGACTTCGGGAATTGGTTGATTTCCCGGACATCTACTCCCTGATCGCGCCACGTTTTCTGCAATGTCAGAATGGACTGAAAGAACCGATCAACCAGTTTCACCCGATCATGGCGCGTCGTGCGTTCGAGTGCGTGAAGCAGGCCTATGACGATGTTGGCACGCCTGGGAACGCGCAACTTCATATTCATGGAGAAGGTCATGTTGTGGATGTTTCGGCGCTGGTTGGATTCATCACTGCACATCTATAGGTTTTTGGGAGCAGAATATCATGCAAAGAAAAACAACTGTCTTGACGGGGCTGGATCACGAGTTGAGCGAAGGGTGTCCGAATCTGACAGACCAGAGAATTGGTATGGTCTGCAACCATACGGCGGTCACCGCTCAGGGGGAACACGCCGTGGATGCGCTTCTCGAAGCGGGTGTACATATTGTCCGGCTCTTTGGTCCCGAGCATGGGTTTCGAGGTGAAGTCCCGGACGGCATCAAGATTGAATCAGACAGAGACGCTCTGACGGGTCTGCCCTGTACTAGCCTCTACGGTCAGCGCCTTCGTCCTACTGCCGAAGAACTCAAGGAGATAGACCTTCTGGTCTACGACATTCAGGATCTTGGCGTTCGTTTTTACACCTACATCTGGACGCTTCGTGAGTGTATGGCGGCGGCGGCGGAATCGGGGACTCCCTTCCTGGTGCTCGACCGACCTGGAATTGTCGGCTCTGCGATTGAGGGGAATGTGCTCGACGAGCGTTTCTCCAGTTTCGTCGGGCAGAAGCCTTTGGCATGGCGCTACGCGATGACGCCTGGCGAACTGGCAACGCTGTACAGCCGACAAGGGTGGCTTGGCTATTCACAGAACATGGATTTGAAAGTCGTCAAGATGCTGAACTATCAGCGGGGAATCTGGGCGGACGAAACGGGACTTCCCTGGATCGCACCCTCTCCGAACATTCCAACGCCCACGTCCTGCATTCACTACCCGGGAACCTGCCTTTTCGAGGGATTCTCCACGGTCACGGAAGGACGAGGCACGGAGTTCCCGTTTGAGATTGTTGGTGCGCCGTTTGTCAACGGAGAGGATTGGGCAAAAGCGATGGAGCAGTTCGATCTGGAAGGCATCGAATTCGAACCAGCGGTTTTCACGCCGAGAAGCATTCCCAAGAAGGTGGACAAGCCCAAGTTCATGGATGACAAGTGTGGTGGTTTGCGTCTGGTCTGTTCCGACCGCAGCACATATTCACCGGTGCGCGTCGGCATTGCTCTGATCAAGACCCTTCTCGAACTGTATCCCGATCAGGTCGTCTTCCGTGAACTTCATTTCGACCGGTTGTCTGGAACAGATCAACTGCGGCTTAATCTGCTTGCCGGCAAGACCCTTGATGAGATAATGCTTTCTCTGGAATCGTCGTTGCCAGGATTTCTGCCGATACGAGAGGCCTGTCTTCTTTACTGAACGGAGAGGCCTCAGCCCGTGCACTCGCGAGGCGACAAACTGGAAAGGGCATTGGACATAGAGTGTCCGTCGGGGCATATTCCGTAGAATCGGAAGGATGCGGCTCTCTATCAACAGATAGCTGCCATGCACCAGTATCTCGGCCGTAATGGCAAAGTGGCACAATGGCAGTACAGAGCGTCGGAAGCGTATGAATGTGACTGGAAGACCGCCGTCGGCTTTGACATCGTCTTTCCGCTGTTTCTATACTTTGCCCGGTACAGGCCGGTCTTTCAGAAAAAGGAGTTATGCCATGTCAACAGAACGATGGATTCGTCTGATCGCTGGAACGCTGGTGCTCCTGAGTCTGGCACTCGGGACTTGGGTGAATCACAATTGGTACTGGTTCACCGCTTTCGTTGGTGCCAATTTGTTTCAGTCCGCACTGACTCGATGGTGTTTGATGGAAGACATCCTGAGGAAAGTGTTTGGTGTTAAGTCCGAGTCTGAGCTCCAGGCCTGCTGCTCGAAGGAATCCAAGTAGAAGAGTTTCACAACGAGGCTCATCGTGACAGATGAATCCTTGGAGAAGGAATGAACTATCCTGTTGTTGTTCGTGTTGACGCCAACGCCCCGATTGGGATGGGGCATATCACACGCTGTCATGTGCTGGCCAATGCACTGCAAGAGCGTGGACTGGCTCCTGCCCTGTTTCTTACCAGAGATTATTCGGCGGCCGTTGAGTTTCTCGAGAGCCGTCGTCTCCCTTATCGAATTCTCGGCGCAGAAATGGATTTTGCGTCCGAGTGCGCGGAGATGCGCCGAACTGCTCTGGACGTTGGGGCACGGGTGCTCCTTTTCGACCTGCTGGATGTGACCGAGGAACTCGTGGAAAAGACCTGTCCTGAGGGGGTGCTTTCGGTTGTGCTTCTGGATCATCTTGATCCTCCAACAATACGCAAGGGTCTCGTTTTCAACCACAATGTGGTCTACGGTGCAAGTACCCATCCAACCCGCTCTCAGCAGGACTATCTGGCTGGCGCATCGTACGTTCTTCTGGATCCTGTTTTTGCAGAGGCATCCAGGAAGTCCTATTTCTGCGAAAGCGTCTCACGGCTCTTTCTCAATCAGGGAGGCGGCGATCCATTCAATCTGACAACAAAGATACTTCGCGCCCTCACGCCTCTTCGAGACCAACTGAAGATAGAGGTTGTTCTGGGTGGTGCTTTTGCCTTTGACGAGGAACTGGCACCGGTTCTCAAACACTGGGGACAACAGGTTACTCTGCATCGAATGGTGCCTCCCGCACAGGTCGCGGCACTCATGATGCAGGCTCAGATGGCACATACTGCGCCTGGAAATATGCTTTATGAGCTGTTGACGCTCGGAGTGCCAAGTATCGCAATCTCTCACCATGAGAAACATGCTGCAGTGGCGGAGTTCTTCGCCGTACAAGGGGCAATTGAGCATCTCGGGATCGGTGTCACTCTCTCCGAGGTCCTGATCCTTGAGAGAACGCGTTCCCTTCTTCACGACGAAGAGCGCCGGAAGAGTCTCCATCTGGTTGGAAGAAAGATTGTGGATGGCCTCGGTGCTGTGAGGACGGCTGATGCGATTCTCAAGGCTCTGCATGGAGAACCCACCTGATTCTTCTGAAAACGATTTCATTTTCCGTGTTTCTTTTGCATATCCCCTATCGTTATGTGATAATGTAGCTCGAGTGTGCGGGTGAAATCGCTTGGCCACACCTTCTGTGACGGCGGCACTCTGAGGAATGTGTGATGAGCAGACAGGATGATCTTGTCAGAAGATATGGCTCGATGGCGCTCTTTGTTCTGACATTGGGCATCATCATAGCAACGAGGCTGCACAGCTTCCTGCTCTTTCATTCTCTGGCGGAGATATTCATCATCGCCGCCACCTTGGTTATCTGTCTGGTGGCTCTGAACACACGTAACTTTCAGGATAACCCCTATTTTCTTTTCTTGGGAACAGGACTGTTCTTTGTGGGGTTGACTCACAGTTTGCATCTTCTGGCGTATGAAGGAATGAGTGTTTTCACGACCGGTGGATCAAATCTGGCGGCGCAACTCTGGATAATTGCCCGAGGCATTGAAGGTGTTACGATCTTCCTGGCACCTTTCAGCTTGAACTTCCGGTTTCGTCTCCGTTATATCTTTTTCGGTTTTCTGCTTCTGACAACACTGTTGCTTGCAAGCGTTTTCTACTGGAAAGTCTTTCCCCTCTGTTATGTTGACGGAGTTGGTCTGACGGTCTTCAAGATCGTTGCTGAAGGAGTTGTCTGTGTCCTGACAATTCTTGCTTCGCTGGCACTACTGCTCAAGCGCAATCTCTTTTGTCCGAGAGTTCTCTTCCTTCTTCTGGTTTCCTTCGCCCTGACACTGCTGGCAGGAGTCCTTTTCACACTCTACATAAATCCATACAGCGGGCTGAATCTTCTGGGGCATGTCTTGACGATCGCCTCATTCTATCTTCTCTATCGAGCCGTCGTGGAATTCGGTTTGCTCACACCGTACGAGACCATGTTTCGAAATCTCAAACACAGTGAAACAGCGCTTCGGGCAAGCGAAGAAGAACTGCAAACGATATTCGAGAGCGCTTCGATCATGATGGTCTTGGCGGACGAACACCATTGCTTGCGACGTATCAACCGGTCGGCGGAGACATTCTCCAAAAAGGCCCGATCGGATGTTCTCGATGCCCGTCCGGGAGAAGCGTTCGGGTGCCTGGGTGCATTGGAAAATCCGCAAGGCTGTGGCTATGGCGCTCTCTGTGAAACATGCATTCTTCGAAATACCGTCCTGGACACTTTCGCCAAGGGAACAGCGCACGTACGAGTGCAGGCAGATGTTCCGTTCCATGGTGCTGGTCGCTCCGGAACGGTTTCCCTGCTGGTGTCCACCAGCCTGTTGCATATCTCCGACCGACCCATGGTCTTGGTGTGTATGGAAGACATCTCACAGCTGAGAGAGGTTCAGCGCGAACGAGAGAAGATGATTCACGATCTTCAGGAAGCCGCGGCTCAGATAAAGACTCTTTCAGGTCTTATTCCCATCTGCAGTTCT
>JAKQFZ010000842.1 GCA_029558215.1 Candidatus Omnitrophota bacterium | reverse complement strand
TTACTGCCTGGTCGTACCACATGAGTAGCTTGGGATCTTCTTCCAAGACGTTGTTGGGGATCTTGTCGGCTACGGCGACGATGACGGCGTAGTCGCGCTCTTGCCATGCTTTCTTGAATCCGGCGCGGACAGCTTCCAGGCGGAAGACCTTGAGTTTCTTCTTGGCCTCTTTGTATTCCTCGAACTCCTTGAGCAGCGCCTTCTCACGCAGTTTCTCCAGGTCGCCCGCCTTGTTGGGATCGGGCACGTACCAGCGGTCGCGGGCCTTAGCGACTAGAGCCGGATCATCCTTGGGCAGGTTTCGCAGCTCTTTCCAGTTGGTGGAAAGGTAGGCGTGGATCTGCTCGGGCACGAGACCTTTGCCATCGTAGCGGAGGAAGTTCTGTTCGAGCAGCTCGGAGAGCTCCAGCGGCTTTTCATTCTTCTGCCAACCACCGATCTCTTTGAGAAACTGCGGGTGGAGTTCCTGGAAGGTCTGAGGCTTCTTTGTTAGCTGCTGCTTGAGCCACTGAATAGCCGAGGTCTCGTCAGTGACGAAGAGCTGGAGCTGCAAAACCTCTCGGACAGTCATCCGCTTTTTGTCGTATTCGGCTACCTGTTCAGGCAGGAAAAACATCCCATCTCTTTCGGAGAACCTCTGAGTGAGTCCCGTATAGAACTCTGCCGCAGACAGAGGGACAGTAACACCACGTTGGACATGGAAGGCCACCATCCGATCGAAGAGAAGATAGTTCTGACGTTCGGCAATGACCTCGGCTTGGCCTTCTTTGGAGACGAAGACTGGGAGCTGCTTAAGATGGGTGCGCACAAAGTCCCATACGCCGTCTTCGGTACCAGCCGTCAGTTTGAAGCGATCTTCGAGACCGCCGTTAGGCTTGTAGGCTGATATAACCAGATCCTTACTCACCGCGCCAGATGGAGATGCTAACTGCTTGAACGTGAGCTCTTTCTTGTCTAGAACAGCAACTTGAGCAACGACAAAACCTGCCAACCCAATTCCTTCTTGGATACCATTCCAAATAAGGGAGCTACTGTTGTGAAACTCAACTGTAATCCATCGACCTGGCTTAAGAATACGGAAATACTCTCGAAATGCGGAAGCCATCAGAGAGAAGTACTCCTGTCGGCCCTTATTCTGACTCTT
>JAKQFZ010000896.1 GCA_029558215.1 Candidatus Omnitrophota bacterium | reverse complement strand
AGACTGGGAAGCCCAGATGGAAAACCGTCCTGAGGAGATTCGAGAAGATCATTCGCTGAATCTCTTCCCATTCCTCTGGAGCGGAGAGAAACACGTCTGGAAGGCGGACAGCAAGGCAAAGAAAGAACTGACAGACCACGAAAGACATCATTGGGTTCTGCCCCTTTACACATTCAATGAAGACAGCAGCATGAAGGTCTTCACTATGCTCTGGCCTCTCTGGTTGCAGACGGACTCAGAGGATGAGGACTCTTACGCCGTGCTTCTGAAAATCGCCGAAGCGTCTTTCCGCAATAACGGGGATCGCACTGTCAGCGTACTCTGGCGAGGGTACCGTGACGAGATCAGGGGAGAACAACGCAAAATCAGCATCTTTCCGTTCATCAGTCACAAACGTACTGCGCCAGACAATTGGCGGACAAAGTTCCTTGAGGGCTTTTTCGAAATTGGAGCAGAGTCCGGCGACAACTACTTCCGCATCCTGTATCTGCCCAGGATGGGATTGGATCAGTAGATTGTCAGCGAAGCATTAGACCGTCAGGCGGATTCGTGCAACTGCGGGTGAGGGGTGGAGCCCAGACGAAAGCGATTGGGAGATTTGTCGAGGTGAGGGTAGAGTGCCCCCCGCCCCAAGTGAGAACGCATGAGGCGGGGGATACCCCAAGGACATTCAGTTGTTTCTCGAGGTCGAATCTGGGAGTTCCTCGGAAGACCGTTGACAGGCACTCAGATCACCGTAAATGACTCTGTAGGTCTTGGAGCCCTTCTCTCTGTACCACAGGATCGGCGCCGATTTGTCTCCAGGCGTTACGGTGCCGCCAACGTAAGAGAAGTTCTCGACTTTCGTGAAACCTTTCAGGATTTGGACGTACCGCGTCACTTCGGAATGGTATTCGTTGATCTTGTCGGTTTCCTCGTTCGATCTGGAGCCCCCCAATTCCTTGACTCGGTCTGCGAGTTCTTTCGCCAACTCACTGCCCTCCAAGGATGACGGGAACCGTCCACCCAGGAACTCCGATAGGAACCGCAGACCCTCGATGAAACTGCGTTCCGTGGGATTTGCTCGCTTTCGGACGATCTTCTCAACAGCATAGCCTTCCGGGGGTTCCATGTTGAAGAGGGATTCATCGAACGCGGGAGCGAAGTCAAAGTCGCTCATGACGATCTTGCGTCGCGGTTTGGTCTCTTGGTCGAGTTCGACACGCACAGGAAGGCACGTTTCCGGATCGACCCAGACCGTCCATGTGGTCATGCCGCCGGGCACTTTGAAGCCCGTGGCCATCGTGCCATCGATCTTCCGCTTTCCAAGTTCCTGTTGTGTGCCGTCCTGCAGCTGACCGATCATCGCGAGCAGATCCGGATCCTGTTTCGGCTCATCCTCAGTGTAGACAGTCAAACGAGCGTATTTCTTCTCAGGCAGCAGTTGGAGCGTCTTGCCCGCCTGGAGATCGAAGACGTAGATGCTTCCATCCTCACGGATCTCTCTGCGAACCGAAAGAGACGGTTTCATGACACGCATCTTCAAGGCAGGTTTGTTCTCGTACTGGATCGAGTCCGTCCAACTGTAAGGTCGGAACGTCTTCAACTGCTCCAAGACGTCTGCAAAACTGATACCGGAATTGCCTTTTCTCAGCGGATTGCTGAACAAAAACAGCAACAGAATGGCCGCGAATGAGGCAACCGCTGCCACAGAGCGCCATGACCAGAGGCGAAAGACAGGTCGGAAACGGGCTGCTTCGGCGGCGTCCATCTTCCGTCGGAAGGCCGTCAGATGGGCCTGCAGACGGGCTTTCACTTCATCGGGCACTGGCGTGTCCCGAGTTTGTTTGAGCATTCCCTGCATTTCTTCTTCACTCTTTCTATTGTCCATAGTTGGTAACTCCTTAACTCCCGCCTCAAGACAGATTCTCGATAGTGAGGGCTAACTGTTTGCGGGCTTTGGCAATATGAGATCGAACCGTCGTCTCGGCGCAGCCCAAGGCCTGCGCAATATCGCCGTAGGACAGATCCTCGACGAATCTCATAAGCACGGCTTGTGCTTGTCTTCGCGGCAAGAAGCCGATGGCCTTCATGATCTGACGCTCTCTCTCCTGGCCGAGCAGCCGTTCGAAAGCGGAGGCACTGTTATCTGGAAAATCCTCCACGATGCTGTCCTCTTCCTCCCGTTGACGTAACCGGGTTCTTTTCCTGATCAGGTCGTACGCGGCGTTCAAGCAGATTCTCAAGATCAGCGCCTGCGGATTGGGGTGCCTGAGTATTTTCGGAAGGCTTTTCCAAATCTTCGCGAGGGCTTCTTGAAAGGCGTCGTCCGCGTCGTCCGGATCGCGCACTATCCTCCAGATGGATCCGATCATTCGGTCTTCGATAGGCTCGATCAAACGCTCGTAGTCGCTTTGAATCAAGGGCGTCCTCCTCTCGACGTTTCATATCCTGCACAGGTTGACCGCGGACATCCGTGTCCTCACTACTATAGACGTCAGCACGGGTTCTTTTGTCCACAGCGATCTGTCAGGTGCACAGCCTGAGATTCAGCAGGCTGCCCCAGAGGGGAGATCCTGTTGTCACAAAACTCCAGGTTACAGGCTTCTGAAGAGTGGGAGCCAGCAGGCGATGGCCTACTCAAGATGAGAAATCTGCCGAACATAGTCGTCAATGTTGAATTTCCGCTTCAGACCGGCATCGTTCATATAACGAATCTTGCCGAATATCGGTCGTTCAGGCCATGCCCGATCGTGCGTGCCAAAGCACCAGCCAACACCGGCGAAGGAATTGGGATCCCGTCCATCGAGTTGGTACTTATTGTTGAGATAGAGCGCCAGTGCAAAAGCGTCCTGAGGTCGTTTTGTCCACTCAAGAATTTTCTTCCCCCAGTACATACGCATGTAGTTGTGCATCGTGCCTGTGATCAGCATCTCCCTCTGGGATGCATTCCAGTAGGGATCATGGGTTTGAGCCTGTTCCAACTGTTCCGGGCGATAGCAGTATGGGCGCGGATCGGCGGCATGTTCGGACAGCGTTCGCTGTGCCCAGGCGGGGAGTCCTTCATACTGATCGTATTGCGAGTTGAAAAAGCAATAATTTATCGCCAGTTCACGGCGAACGATGAGTTCCTCGAGATATGCATCTTTGGCTGACGAGGGAACCCCGTCTGCGTCAATGATCGTCAGTGCAATTTCGATGGGCGAGATCTGACCAAAATGAAGATAGGGACTCATGTTGGAGACGATGCCAAGGCTCGGATCGCTCCTGTTCTCAGCGTACAGTCGCAACTTGGTCTTGATGAACTTCCGCAACAGGATTCGAGCTCGATCGGTTCCTCCGTGGATTGATGATGACGGTTTTACAGATGCATCCAGACCAAGCTTTGCCAGAAGCATCTCAACACGTGCCATCGGTTCGGAATCTATCTGCAGATGGATCGAACGATGCTTGAGTCCTTCTTTCTTGATGGGGATGAGATGGTCGAACAAGACTCTCTTGATCTTGGGTCGAAGAGTTCTGGCTCCAATCTCTTGTTTGCTGCTTGCGAGTGCAATTGGAACGACAACATTCGATTCAATCTGAACTGCATGACAAGGGACATATTGAGCGAACTCGTCCCGCCAGGCTCGCTCAATACGAAGATAGCCCCGATCTGTGACTACCAACGAAGCGCGTTGCGCCAATTCCAATGCAACCTTTGGCGGTGAGCCGATCCGCACGACGAGAGGAATGCCTCGCTTTTGAAGACCTTTGGCCATGAGTTGGAGACCTTCCAACATGAATGTGTAGTGTCGGCAGTTGCCTTCGGGGAAAGCAGAGGTGAGCCCGAATCCAACGATGAGGGGTCGTTGGAGTTCATTTGCCCGCCGAATTGCGTATTCAAGCGCATGGTTGCCTTCGGCACGTTGGGAAGCCTGCATCCAATAGAGAACATAGTCACCCGACCGAACGGCTTTGGGGCTGAGAATCTGAATGCGCTCTTCCTGCAACATGGTTCTCTCACCGACTGACGCCAGAATCTGAAAGTGCCGCGAGAGGTGTCAGACAATTTGACTGTCTCTCAAGCATGAGCCGATGCGACGTCTGTGCCTTCCCTCTCACCACAGTTGAGAATACCACATTCGAAGAGAGAGGGTCATCGCATTTCGCTTTGGTGGGTGTCCGTGCGGGTTCGAAGGAGAGAAACGCAAGGTCAGCGCCCTTCTGTCTACCATTCACATCCAACAAAACAGCCGATGTCGCCTTGGGACATGGTTCCGTTTGTCGGGTCGTAAACAGGATATCCGCCGGT
>JAKQFZ010000880.1 GCA_029558215.1 Candidatus Omnitrophota bacterium | reverse complement strand
CCCGCATCCACTCGAGTGTCTTGGTAATACCAGAGTCCCTCACTACAACATTGCAGTGGTGGTGTCCCCAGCCCACGTTATATGGTCGGTGATTCAATTCGCCTACGCGCAGTTCCTCTATATGGAATAGATTTATCTGTGTTACCGTCAGGTCGGGGACCGCACGACCTTCTGCCTGCTCCATTCGATTGAAGAATCCCTCGCCCGACAGATCTTCAAGACATAATGGGCAAGTTGTCCTATTACTCGGACTCAATAGTCGTGCTTGGATCAATCTCTCCTTGTCAAGTAGCCCTGATTTCGCGCATCTTTCCAGAATCCCATTCTTGCGTTCTCTGACATTCTCCAGAGTCATTCCGTTGGCGACTGCCACCACTTCCGAATCGAAGCATTGCCAGAATAATGCCTCCAATTGAAGACGGCATTTCTCAATTGTCGAAGTGCTCGCGTATTCGTACACGCGGATGCCAGCGCCCTTTTTCCGAGTCGCGTCGAATCCCCGGACGATTCTTTTGTTGTCTTCTGTTGCTGTTGTCGCGGGTATCCGAGCTACGTACTGACCGCCTAGCGGCTTTATTCTGTTCTTTGCTGGTCTCCAACGCAGATCCTCAGGATTGTTTGCATTCCATTGCTCGCGTGTCTCATAGAATACAACCGCGTTTGCACCGATCTCCAATCCTCTCTCTGCCAAAGTCGTGCGGATGTTATGATCTCCAAAATAATCGGGAGGCGAAATCAGAACAATAAATCCATTTTCGTATTTCGAATCCCCGTCTCCTGGCTGGGCGCACAATTCCCAAGAAGCATAGGGAATGAGCACGGTGCTCGATCTCGACACGCGATTCTGAAAGATGACGTCATCATCAGCACCGCGTGTTTGTCCCGTCTTATAGATCTTACGTTCCAGAAGATCTGGAAGGCATGGCTGACGTGGACCGGATCTCGCCCTTTCTGTCATTCCATTCCCTTCCGAAAGTCGAATAAATCCCTAATCTCAACGCCAAGAGCCTTCGCGATCTTCTCAAGGCCAGCGACAGACGGTGCATTTATGCCGCGTTCAACCAAGCTGATGAACTCGACCGAGTATCCAGACTTCTCGGCCAGATCCTCTTGGGAGAGTTTCTTATTCCTGCGAAGAATGGCGATGTGTTTTCCGAGAGATTTTTTTATCACGTAGTCAGACTACCATGTGATATGGACCAAGAACCACGTAGTCTGACTACGGATTTTGTGAAAATGGCGCGAGGAACGGATTCTAAGGCGAATCACTGGCGGTCGCGATCCCTTGCCACTTCCAGCGGTAATGCAGACCCGTCTTGCCGCATGAGCAGTCCAATTCCCATGCGAGTCGGACCGACGACAGCGGAGCAGACTAGGCACGACAATCGAAACACTTTATCCTCTGTCAACATTTCCGCGATCCAACACACCAGTGGGAGAAACCTTATGAAATTGCATCATCGAATGATCGCCGCGTTTGTTTCCGTGCTCTGCCTGGCCTTCAGCGCCTTTTCTGACGATGCCTATCGTTGGCCGAAAGCGCAGTTGCTGCCCCCGCCACCGGCGGCTGAACCGCCGTTCCTGGTCATTCCGCAGACCAGTGATGTTCCCGAAATCGATGGGGATCTGTCGGATGCCTGCTGGAAAAACGCCGTGTGCGCAACTCCGTTCATGCTGAGCTATGAAGG
>JAKQFZ010000874.1 GCA_029558215.1 Candidatus Omnitrophota bacterium | reverse complement strand
GTGGTGGTTATGACTGTTTGGGTGGGGAGGGATGGCTTGCCGGAATGTCTACTTGGATGGAATCGACAGATTTATATACCAGTGCCTCTTGAGTGGCGCCTGTTGAGAGGCTGAATGTTTTGGTTGAGAACTTCCGGATTGGGATTGAGAATGCGCTGACGAATTTTCCGCAGTTGTATGATTCTACGTGGCCTTTGGTGGATGCGCTGATCTTCACGTTGATCTTTGTCGGACTGGCTCGTGTGGTGTTCGAGAAAAGGTTTCCGGGTAGTGGCGGTAAGGGGTTGATTATTGGGATGGGGATCGCTCTCTCGGTGGCGATGGTGTGGGCTGAAATTCAGTATCATTTGTCGCTCAAGTCGCTGGGACTGTATGCGCTGGGACTTGTTGCCGTCCTCTTATCCTTCATGGTCTTTCAAACCGGGCGTGCGCTTGGGCTTGGAAAGATTTCTTCGGCCGCTTTTGTCTTCTTCTTGGGGCTTCCCATCCTGAGTCAGATTCTTCCTGAAATCACTCAACTCTTCGCTGAGGCCTTGCCTTTGGTGATCATGATTTGGCTGGCGTCAGGAGCGGCCACGGGTGTGGGGACTTGGCGGTTGGGCCATGAGTCGTTGCGGCATTTCGGGGAAGGCCGGGTTGTGCCCGTGGAGGGGGCGGATCGGGAGATCGGCGAACTCAAGTCTCTCGACAAGCAGGAGAAGCGGGATGTCAAAAAGGCTTACCGTCAGTCAAAAAAAGCAGTTGTAACTCTCAAGAAGGTTCGGTCGGATCTGGAGCGGTTTGGAGTGTCCGAGGAAGGCCGTGAAAGGATCAGCGGCGAATTGCACCGCCTGAACAAAGAAGAGCATGAAATTGTTCAAGACTTGCAGGATCTTCAGTCAGTTATCAACCGGATTTGGAATGTGGACCGGAATTTGTATGGTCAAATCCGTGTTGCCCTCAAGCATTCAACGGGTGGTCAGCGGGATGCGGAGCGCCGTGCGGAGGGAGATGCCGCGCGGGAACTCACTTTGCAACAGGCGCTGAATGACTTACGTCAGAGGTTTGGTCAGTATGACCAGGCTTTTAAGCAGGCGGTCAACCAGGCCATTCTTGAGATTCGGCGGGCACGGGCTGAGGAGGCCATCCGCTGGGTTAATCATGCGCTTCATTGGGAACTCAAAGCCTCGATGATTCTGAAGGACTT
>JAKQFZ010001260.1 GCA_029558215.1 Candidatus Omnitrophota bacterium | reverse complement strand
CCACAGCTGCATTGATGTCAATTCGGGCCGGAAGACTCTGAGCGTCGGCACTAAAAAAAGGCGATGCTGACAAAGTCCCGCTGTCCGGATCCCAGGAAAGAATATCGGCGCTGCGGTAGGTTGTGACATGGCCAGTCGGTCTCACCGCACAATCGAAGGAAATCAGGTAATGGTCTGCAGTCCAGATCTGAAACATATCCACCTTGACTCCCGCAGGCAAACCGGCGCTTTGACCTTGAAAGAAGAAGCCGACAAATCCTGATCCCTCAACATAGTGAACCGCATCCGACGGTCGAACCAGCCCCAGGCCGGACAACTGAGTTGTGGCGCTAAGGGAAAATGCCATCTCCCAGGGAGAGTCACTGATCACGTGAAGGGCGCTCAGGTTTGCTCGCGTCGGAAGTCCGTTGGCAGTGCCATCCCACGTCATAGTGAGACCGACTCCATCCCATCGGAGAACGTCCTCGTTGGCGTACAATGTTCCGCCGATCTGTGTGTCTACGTCCAGCGACAGATAGACTTCCGTTTCCGACGTGATGTCCAAGGCGTCTATGCCCACTTGGCTCGGCAGCAATGAAGTCATTGCTGCCAGTTGGTTGCTCCAATTGCCAGATAGATCAGTTCCAGCGATCTCATGGTCTGCGAATGTCGTGCCTGAGATACGAAAATCCGCCTCAGCTGAGATCCGCATTTGATCGTTTTGACTCCAGGCCAGCGGCGTAAACAAACAAAGTCCCACTATGAGCGCGCTGATGAGGGAAGTTATCCGTATTCTCATGTTTGTCGCTTCTCCTGCTGCATTCCCCCTGCCAGAGTCTTGTATCGTCTCGGCTTCTGTGTACCCACTTGGCTTGTAATCGCCACGTTTGTCCGACAATGTTCGCTCACGGTACCGCGACATTGCTTCCCGGCATAGTTCCGTTGACATTTCCAGTTCCCCCGTCGGAGATTGATTCAGCGGCTGGATGGATGTTTGCAGCGTAGTAGTTGTTGCTCCCGCTGATGTAGATACTGTTTGTTGTGTTGCCCTGGAACGTATTGCTGAGAAGATGATTGCGCGTCCCCGAAACCGAAAGTCCATAACTGCCAATGCCGCCGCTGTGGCGAGTCAAACTGTTGTTTTCAATGCGATTCCCGTTCCCTGTAATACGGATACCAGCAGAAGACTGCAGCCCGTTGCCTGTGTTGGCATCACAGTTGTTGTGGCTGATCGTATTGCCCGCCCCGGTTACCACAATTCCAGCACCGGTGGAACCAGATCCGGAGCTGTAACTCCCGCGGTTATAGGTACAGGTGTTGTTGGTGATGGTGGAGCCTTCATGAACTCGAATGCCGATGCCGGAAGAGTTCTCGCCCTGACCATTGTTGGATGTACACGTGTTAAAGGAGAGGGTGCTGTCGCCGGAAACATATATTCCGTATCCACTTCCATTACCGGTTCCAGAATTGTTGGTGCAGGTGTTATGCATCACCAAATTGCCATAGCCTAGATTGATTCCATAGCCGGTACCGGATGCGCCGTAACCGCTATTGCCCATGCAGGTATTGTTTGTGACCGTTACACCCGTGCCGCTGCTGTAAATCCCAGTTCCTGACGAATCCTGTGAACTCCTGTGTCCATTGTTCCCGGCGATACAATCCTTGACCGTCGAACCGCTGCCAACTGCAATGCCCTTGTGGCTGACCGTTCCGTTGTTACGAGCTACGCAGGATTCAACCAAACAATTCGAGGCAGCGTCAATTCCATTTCCGTAATTATTCGCGGCGGTGACCCTGGAAATGATGGAACCTTCTCCTACTCGAATGGCGTGATAGTAGAGTCCTCCGTCATCGCCGCAGTTGAGAACAGACAGATCGCTGACTTGGCTGCGTTCATTGAGAAAGATGCCGTGTCTGCCAAAGTTGTAGATCGAACCATTGAATACCAGCGCCCCCACGCCTGTCGTCTGCATTACCCCGCTGCTGTTTCCGGTGCCAGTTCCGGTCAGCGTGTGACCGTTCAAGTCGAGCGTCACGTTCGATGCAGCAATCTGGATACAGTCCACATCGGCAGTCATATTCACATCCGTTACCAGAACATACGACCCAGGTGAACTGATCACATAGGGAGTCGCTCCGGTGGGATAGATGTCAATCTGCCCATCCACAGCCCAAGCCGTGCCACCTGTTAGGACAACCGCCGCCAAGACCAGTGCTATTGCCCAATGCCCTCTCGTTTGACCATAAGACATGTTGGACTCCTTTGCCCTTTTTTGCCCTGATGTCTCGATCAGGAAATGGTTCAGGCAAGAGTGTGACCTGCCTGTTTTTGCCGATTCCGCTATTCAGAAGACTTGCTTCTGTCCAAACCGCCACAAATCATTGGTATCAACAATCCAACACACCCATTTACCCTAACAGAATCGCTCCGAATCCGTCAATGATTTGTCGCCTTTCATCGTGTCGGCTCAGTTACGGAGGGGGGCAGGCGAGCTCCCGTGTAAGTGAGATGTCACTCTGAGCGGAGTCTGCGCGGCGAAGAGTCTCTCTGTGCCTTTGCTGACGGGCTTCGGGCTGCAGGAGAGATTCCTCACTCCTTCGCCAAGCCTCGGTCGTTCGGGATGACAGTTTCCGCCCTTGTGTAACTGAGTAAATACCTTTCATTCTTGACAAAGTTTGGATCACGGTGACATGATCTATTGACCCGTCTCGGGAAACTGATCTTGGTGTTCTCGGATGAATATGGGACAGCCTCATTTCGTCTTACTGCATGAGTTGGAGAGCCGTATTCTATGTCCGGGAAAGATGGAACCATTAGGAATCGGATAAGAAAGGACAGAACGATGAGAATCTATCGGTCGAGAAAGTTGACTTCGGAGGTGCTCTGTCTTCTGCTGTTGGTGGGGGGTGTTCTCACCGCGGGATGCACAAAGGAACAGGGAACGCCACAGGTGAAACAGAGTCATTCGGATATGATCTCGCTGGCAGTTGGAACTTTTGGCGCTAGTGAAGACACGCCCATGGATGTCGTTCGAAGTTTGAACGATCTGTTCTCCGATGCGCTTGCCGATACAGGGAAATTCAACCTTCTTGAGCGAGCACGCATGAAGGATATTGAAGAGGAGTATCTCCGAATGCATGGAGATAGGTCTGCCGTCTCAGCCGCCGATCCGGAACGCGGTGACGACATCACCTTTCTGACGGCGCTGCTGAGCAATGACAGTAGTCTTTGGGTCAATATGGAACGCGGCAAAAAGCTTCGGGCGAGCGACCAGGACATGGTCAAGATCAAAACACTGACAAAAGCCGATTATTTCGTTCTTGGCGCTGTTACCGACTTCTACGCTTCACAGCAGACGACGGCATCCGATGCTCTGGGCAGACAGAGGCAGAAGTCTGCGTTGACCATGACTGTGGATGCTCGAATCGTCAACACCAAGACAGGGGAGATTCTTGCTGCCAATACGGTTCAGATAGATGAACCGAAAATCGTTGGTTCACCCAACGATGCTCTTGAGAGCCGAATTGAGAAGATGCGTCAGGATATGGTTCGAAAGGCAGCCAAGCAGCTGGCATTCAACGTCGTCAACGCCGTCTATCCGATTTCTATTGCCAAAGTCAGCGGCGACAAGATCTATCTGAACCGTGGGGCAAGTCTTGGAATGGGCGTTGGAGACACATTGACAGTCTACACGCAGGGAGAGGCCATCATGGATCCGGACACCAAGAGGCCTCTGGGCTATGAAGAGACGATTGTGGGCGACATCGTTGTGGATGAAGTTCAAGAACGTTTGGCGATCGCCTCAACCATCTCCGGCACAGTCAAGGAAGGAATGCTCTGCCGACCTGTTGCCTCCTCTTCTGAATCCGGTGTGTCAGAAGAAGCCGATCAGGAAAAGGGACGGGGAACGCTGGCAATTCTAGGATTCACGAAACTCGATGGCATTTCTGCCGAGGTCGTCGAAGTCGTTCAGACCTATTTCTACACGGAACTTGGCAACAGAGGCCAGTACCCCGATCTGCGGGTTGTCGAACGACAGCAGCTGGAAAAACTCAAACTGGAGATGGATTTGAGTGAAGAGGGCTATCTCTCACCTGCAACAGCCATGAGAATCGGTGAACTCACAGGCGCTCAATACTGCCTTGTCGGCTCCATTCATCAATACGCCGAAGAGTCAAAGGAATCCGTTCTCAGAGAGGATCTCAGGAAGACGATTACGGAGATTTCCTTCTCCATGGACTGCCGGGTGCTTGAGACGGAAAAGGGCGAAGTCATTGATACGGCGATCGCTTCCGAGCGCGTCAAGGCACAAAGCAACGTGGACGAGGCGCGGTCTGCGGTTCTTCGCAGCGCTGTTCGAAAAGCGTGCGCTGATCTGTTTGGTGGTGTGGTATCCGACAACTCTGCCCCCGTTGCTGAGGCAGGAGCCTCGGATCAGACTGTTTCAAACGATATGAATCCCGAACAGGGTGTTCCCGGAGCCTTTCTGGTTGTCAGCGCGTTTGCGG
>JAKQFZ010000872.1 GCA_029558215.1 Candidatus Omnitrophota bacterium | reverse complement strand
CTGCTCCGCGTAAGCACATGCCCGAAGCTGACCACTGTAGATAACGAGTTTCTCGTCAGGTGTAACTCCCAGTTTCAGTCGCGCTCCGGCACCATCTCTCTGCGGCGTGAACAGATCCAGATCAGCGCCGACCGGTGCATCCACAATACGCTCGTCGGGAAAACCATATTCGGCAGCCTTGTGCCGAAGCCATTGCGAGGAGACAGACATCGTGTCGCACAGTCTGGGCATGGCTCGTTCCCAGTGGCGAATGATCTCCGTCTGCAGGCACTGACCCAACCAAGACTCGGTCATCCCTGTTTCCCAGTCATCCCAGTCATAGTGAATCGGTCTTTCCTCAAGATATGCCGCCCAGAGTGCCGGAATGCAGGCATTCGGCCAGCACTTCTGTACATGAACACAATCAGCCTTCCGCACCAGTTCACGCAGACGACGACAGTTCTTCCCGTAAGCGGACTTGGATCGCGACAGCGCAACAAACTCAACCTCTTCGGGAAGACTCTTCCGACAATGAGGGGTGTGACCACTTTCGAAATAAGCCACTGTGGGCGTGTGTCCCAATCGGACAAACGCCCGAGCAATCTCAACAACCCGAACGCACCAGGGATCGTACCAGACATCATGTGGATGTATGAGAACGAGAGAATATCCCATCAATTCAACCCCGAATGCTCTTCCATCGCTTTCTTGCGCTCATAGGCACGACAGAAAGGACACAACCAGGCAAAGCACCGATACAACCGCACTGCCAGGTTGTTGCTACCCTTACGGTTCATAATACACAGAGGACATATTCCACATACCGCTGCCATCCAACGTGTGAACTTTCCGACCTTGGCAGATCGTTGAACCATTTCGTGTTCCTTTCGGTTCAGTGCTCTAGAGCCGCACAGCCGGACCCCTGTGGCAAACCTTCCGCCGAGATGTTCTTCTTGTGGAGTCTAGAGCATCAGAGAATCCGGAGCAAATCAGATTAAGAGCATTGCATGGGCGCTTGGCCTTTGCTAAGTTTCAATTTGCGATGGCGCTAAGCCGATCCCTGATGAAGGATGGAGCAAATGTTCAAACGCTTTGTTATCACAACATTCGCCTTTCTCTGTTCCCTTCAGATGTCTTCAGGCGCGGCTTTATTCACAAAAACCCGTCAGTTGCCCCTCGAAGACTACTTGGACAAGATGAAAGCAGGATGGCTTGGACAAATGGTCGGGGTCGGTTGGGGCGCACCCACGGAGTTCAAGTACCTCGGAGTCCTCGTGCCGGAAAGTGAAGTTCCCCAATGGGAGCCGGGCATGGTGAATCAGTTTGGGCAGGATGATCTCTATGTCGAAATGACTTTTCTGCGGACGCTCGATATCTATGGATTCGATGTGACGTCCAGGCAGGCGGGGATGGATTTTGCCCAGACGACTTATCCTCTCTGGCACGCCAACGAAGCCGGGCGGGAGAACCTTCGAAAGGGTGTTCTGCCTCCGGACTCCGGCCATCCTCAACATAACCCTCATGCCGATGACATAGATTATCAGATCGAGGCGGACTTC
>JAKQFZ010000836.1 GCA_029558215.1 Candidatus Omnitrophota bacterium | reverse complement strand
GCTTAAGCTCCGCCGGTTACGCGGTTACGGTCGGCTGGAATTGATAGAGGAGATCGTATGGACATCTGGAAGTTCTATAACATCACGCATCGGGAGCACATTCTCTGCAATCCGATGAGTCTTGAGAAACTTGAACAGCTTATCACACTTCTGCCTCTGAAACCTGGGGCACGCGTGCTTGATATCGCCACGGGAAAGGGCGAATTTCTCATCAGGCTTGCAGAGCGGTACCGACAGATGACAGGGACAGGAGTTGATTTCTCTCCCTACTGCATTGCTGATGTCCACAAGAAGTATCAAGAACGTGTTCCGGATGCCCAACTCCATTTCTTGGAGATGGACGGGGCCAAGTATGTCCCAGAGACCTTAGAGAGCTTTGATCTGGTAGCCTGCATCGGTGCGAGTTGGATTTATGGCGGGCACCGAGGGACGTTGAACGCGTTGCAGAAGATGGCAGCCACAGAAAGTTGGATCGTTGTTGGAGAGCCGTACTGGCGTCATGAACCGGAAAGGGAGTATTTAGAAGCGATCGGAGTGACACGGAACGACTTCGGAACACATTATCAGAATGTAGAGGTCGGGCGAGAGCACGGATTGGAGGCGGTCTACACACTCGTAAGCAGCCAGGATGACTGGGATAGATATGAAGGGTTACAGTGGTGTGCTGCGGAAACCTGGGCAAGTGACCATCGGGATGATCCTGATGTGGAGACCGTGCTGAAGCGAGTGCGTGAGAACAAGACAGCGTACCTGAGGTGGGGACGAGAAACGTTGGGATGGGCGATTTATGTGTTCAAGAAAGGGGCGAATAGCACGTTACCAGTGGGCTAAAGCACCTTACTGGGAATGCCCATTCTGACGAATATCTGACGTAATTACTTTTTCGAAACTCAATCATCTTTGTCGGAAGGATAATTGACAAGATCCCAATCGATCAAATCCTCTTTATCATACGCCTTCACGTTGGACCACGGAAGCAGAACAAGACCAGCTATCACGGCGGTGGCGACCACGGTGAGAATGGTAGTGAACCCAGCATCTCTCAAGAAAAACACCAG
>JAKQFZ010000806.1 GCA_029558215.1 Candidatus Omnitrophota bacterium | reverse complement strand
TCCCATACTCTTTTCACTGTGCCTTCTTACACTCCCACTACTTGTGGGTAATGGGTAGTGTTAAGGGGGGGGTCCGGAAATACCCCCCTTACTAAGGGGGAATCAAGGGGGGATTCTGAACAGGCCGAAGGAATCGCAAGGCTCAGACTATTGTTTCCCCCAAGCGGATGCGAGTTGAAATTGCCAATCACTTGGCAATGTCCTGTCCACCGACCATGCAATGCACTGGATGAGATCTTCGGCATCCACAATACCGTCGCCGTTGATATCGAAGGCAAGCGTGCTCGATGATGTAGCGACCCAGGTGCTAAAGGGTATTGACATGTTTCCCGAGGAGTCACGAACAGAGAGAATGACTCCGAAACCCGGAATCCCCGGCTGCTGCAGAAAGGCTCTGTGAGTCAGGTTTCCTGTATCGGCTGCCGCGAATGTCAGGCCTTCCCGGACTGAGCCGTCCATCGCAAGGACATCTGCAGTAACAATGAGGTTCTCTGCAGAGTCCCTGTTATCTGCCGCCAGAGCATCCAAGGCAAAGGCTTCCCCCTCAATGCGCTCCGCCCGGAATCCAAGGATTTCCGGGGAAACCAAGTCCGGCAGCGTGGCGGGAACAAACCTGCCATAGAGTTTCGTGTTGCTGAGTTTTCCGCTGATGAGAAGGGGCGTCTGGGTTTGCCCAAAGAAGAAGTCCAGAAACGAAAGCCCGGCAACACTGAAACTGTCAGCAACGCTCAAAGGTACCCGACATGCATCGAAAAAAGCACCCGAAAATGACCGGTACCACGGACTGAACTTGTTGGTGCTCTCCCGCGCAGAACAGGAAGTCAAAACGGTGGTTCCAGAACGATATCCCGCACCCGACGCAGCAAAAGCTCCGCTTCGGGGCCCCTCGACGATGACGACCGAATTGACCGTATCGGGCAATGAGTTGACCATCGAACTGAGCTCTTGGGGAGTTATTGTTTCACCCCCAGACAATTGAACGGTTCCCTGCGACATGTCGCCCACTGCGTAGAAGAGGAATGTCTGCGCATCCTGAGCACCTGAAAGCGCCGACTCGATCTCGGTCTTGCTCTCAAGCGTGACGCGCTCCTCGCGGCTGAACTCCGCAAGGACTGTCGTCTTCGCGTGTTCTACGATTTGCTCCACATCCTCCTGCGATGGCCCCGAAGGAGGCACACCCATGACAAAGAACGCCTTCTCCGGCTCATCCCGCGACTGTTGTAGACCGCCCCCCTCTGCCGCCATCGAGTACCCACCCACGGGAAGGCTCAGAATTGGACTTGTCCCCCCCGGACTGGTGCTCGAACCCATCCAAGTCACTCGCGTTCGAACGACGGTATCACGCTCCAGCGAGGGCAGCGGAATGCTGAGTGAATAGTAACTGTCGTTGGAAACCCTGTCCGCCTGTTCAATGATCTGACCGTTTCCCAAATCAACAAGAGCAACCACTCCGGTTCCCCGAGCATTGCCAAGAATGTCACCGAGTTCCCCCTTCATCACCAGCAGGTTGTTCGTCTCTTCTCGAAGTTGTGAGTCGGTATGAATGCCCACTTTCCTCGACGTTGCCGGATAGGGGGGAGCGAAACCTGTCTCTGAGCCAAAAGGCACGGACACACGCACAAAGACCCAAACGATCTGAACTGTCTTCCCACTTTGAACGCGGACGGGAATCGGATAAGTGCCAGGCCTTATCTGGTGTTTCGCGTGAACTGTGACTTGGAATGTCCCTGGAATGCTTACAAGGGGCTGACCCACTTCGGCACTGAGACCCGTGAGATCAGGCATCAGCTCTTCTGGAATTGACACCCTTGTTTTCTGGAACGGGTTGAAAACGCCGTCAACTGTCACGGTCAATGTGGCACTTGTCCCGCGAGGAACATCTGCCAGCCACTGCATCGGACGCGCCAAAACGAGGGAGTCATCTCTTGCGCCGGGAACAACCGCTTCGGATTCGCCCGTCGAAACTTCTCCTGCTTCTCGAACTTCAACCCGATATCGGTATTCGATACCTGCAACAACGTCCGCATCCAAGAACTCTGTCGCCACTGAGGGCAACCCGGAAGGCAGAAGCGGGCGATACGCGGCAAGTTCTCCGTCCTGTCTGTACAGGAACACCTTGGCATCCGACTCCGCTTCGGGATCGGCCTGCCAATGAACCACACAATGACTCGCTCGCGCTTCCGCCTGAACTCCTACGGTCGCTTGAGACAAACCCTGAACCCCGTTCACCTCAGACATCGGTAACTGATACAGCAACGAAGGAGAAACCGATGCTAGCCACAGAACGTCCGAACGGTCACTCAGTACCATCCTGGTCGCGACACCTGCCAACGCAAGATCCATGCTCCCCACAGTTGGAGAACCATCAAGGTTGACCCAGTAGAGAATGCTCTTCTGTGGACTGCCGCTCTGTCCCAGAAGCAGTGCTCGACGGTTGACGCCATCCATAACGAGATCAGTCAACCCGTCCGCACCGCCGATATGAACCATCCTTGGACTGTCGTCCTCGATACCCTGCCAAAGAATCAGGTAGTAGCTGGTGCCACTGAATCCAACAAGGGCAATATCCCCATTGCCTGCCTCAACAGCAAGGTTCCGGAACGATGACCAACCTGGCCAAGGCGCTTCTGGAAGAACGAGATCACCCGAAACGTCCGTCACCCAGTTGTAGTACCAGACACCGCGTCCGAAACCACCGCTTCTCGCATAGGTCGCACCCAGCAAAGAGCTTCGACTCTCATCAAGGGCGGAGGTGTACGTTTTGCCGAATCTCAGGGAAGCCGGAACCGTCTTGATCAGAGCGCCGTCTGTGGCAGAACTGATCTGGATTGGTCCACTGGATAGATAGTCAAGGCCTGTCTGGAAGAGCAAGCCGTCCTTCTGGCTTACGGCCAGAGTGCTGCCTGAGAGCTGCAGTCTGGCAATGCGAACCAGAGTCCCGCTATTGAAGACACTTGGTGCAGCCTGACCGAAGGTTCCCAAGAAGAGCCTGCCTCGCGGTTCGTCGAGATTCAAACCCACGTAAGGGTTGAGACCGAACGTCTCGACGCGTTCCGTCACCCGCGCCTGCACCGGATCCACTGAGAAGACCACCCCGGCCTTGGAGAGCAGGAGAACTCGCTGTCCTTCCGAATCGTATCGCAGCGTGTGGGGATCGGCTGCTATCGGACACTGCAGCGCTTCCTCAGTTCTGAAAGCATCAACTATCGTCAACGACTGAGAGGGTTGGCAGGCGGCGTATACAAGCCCAAGCCTTGAGTCATAGATGATTCGGCTTGCATCCACTCCGGCAAGCCAGGAGTTGATTACAACAGGCAAATCCCCGCTCAGGTCAGCCAGAATGATTCTCTTGTCAACCTCTGTTTCCTGATTATTGGAAAGAAACACATACCCCGTCCGTGGATCAACGGCCGATGCCCCACCTGTATCGAACGGAACGGGAAAGACCGCTGACTCAAAAGTGGCCTCCAGAACCATGCCCGCCGCATCAACCCGGTAGACTCGACTGCCCGGCTCAAAGGGGTTCAGATAGATCTGTCTCCGCAATGCATCAAGAGCCATCGTTCCAATGCGAAACTTATCTTTCGGAATAGTCACCTGCCGATTTGCAGTACCACTTGGAAGAGCATACTCGACAATGAAACCACCTGGCTGGACGAGGTTTGGGCTCGTGTCTGGATCCTGAGTCGGTTGATAAAGGGCGTACAAGACAGAGTGGGTGACATCCAGTACGACATCTCGAAGAATGGCTTCGGGCAGCGCCAAGGAAGTCTCTGTGGCAGAAAGGACTGAAGCTGCCAGATCAACGGAGAGAACCGAATAGTTGGTCGTGCCTTCAATGATTCCCCAAGCTGTATTGCGATCCTGATCGAGATCGAAGGCGATGAACTGGATTGATGTGTTGCTGCCCTTCGAGAATCCTGTCTTGGCATCAAATCGCTCCAGTG
>JAKQFZ010000788.1 GCA_029558215.1 Candidatus Omnitrophota bacterium | reverse complement strand
CAACCTGAGTCAACAAACGATAGAGATGCGGACTCTCAGGCGACCAGAGTCTGGGATTGCTGACAGTCTGTAACCGATGTTCAAACTCACCAAGCTCGTTTGCGACCAGTTCATGTTCACCGGAAAATGAACACACAGCGTTCCCATCCCCATCAAACACCTTGTGAAGAACCTGCACTACTCTGGTGGCTGAACTGTTGTTGGCAACGACTGTCTTGGCCACAATGACAGCCTTCTTGTGATCAAGCTTTGAAGACTGAACCCATACGGAGCTGACGTGGATGGGATATGTTCCCTCAAGCCTGACATCACGGTAGATCCCACCAACGAAGTTGATGTCCGTCTTGACCGTCGGTGGCATATCCGGGTCGTAAAGATTATCCACGCGGGCTGCCAGGATATTTACTTCACCCAGAGGATTCAAATGCTCAGTGATGTCAAACTCAAAAGGCGTATATCCCCCTTTGTGACTTCCAAGAACTCGTCCATTGAGCCAGAGAGTTACCCGTTGATTCACACCTTCAAATTGGAGTCTCACGCGCTTCTCTGACCATTGCTCCCCAAGTCGGAACGTCTTGCGATACCAACCGATGCCACGCCAATAACCTGACTGTGCCGTCATCACGTCATGGGCGTTCCAGCAATGGGGAATATCCACACGTTCCCAGCAAGAGTCATCGTACTCAAGCTGTTCAGCACCGACAAAGATCCGCTCGGTCTCTGATTCCCTTCCCCTTCTCCGTTCGTAGGAACCCAATTCCCCAATCCCGCGGGACTGCTTCTCAAAAAGCCATCCAGCGTTCAGGCTGACCTTCACGCGCCTGCCAGATGGCGACAACCCTTCAGCATCTCGTCGTGTCATAGCCCGATACTACACCCCAGTTGGTTATTGTTCGGCGGCACCAAGTTTCTCAAGAGCGTCCATGCACTCTTCGTGGTATCCCTTCCAACACTCATCATCAGGCGGAAGTTTCATCGCAAGTGCCTGCTTGTAGTACTGCACTGCCTTTGTGGACTCCTTTGCTGTGCTGGAATAGAGCCTGCCAAGCAAGACGTGAGCCAAAGGTGTCGTGTAGTCCTCAACAGAACGATTGGCGAACTTCTCCAGTGCTTGCGCCTTTTCTGCGAACGGCTTGTCCATCTGTTCCATCAACACCCACCACTGTCGCAAAGCCAGAAACGAATAGGTCACTCCACGTTCGTTGCGCAGATTTGTACGCTTCCGTCCATCGGTGCTTACGACCAGACCCTCCAGAAGTTTCAGTTCCCGCGATTGAAGATTGGGCGTTGCGCTCCCGACACAAACAGCCCCCAGTGCCAGAATCGCCTCAGGATGTCTCCACCCTTTGTAGTGCGCCAACAGAATAAACTCCTCGTCCGGAAACTCATTGAGTATTTCGAGACAATTCGTCTTGATTGACTCGGGCGCCCTTGAGGAAGAGTCATCCTGTTTGAGCCAGTAGTTGGTCTGAGTCACAACGAGATTGGCAACTGCATCCTGATAGAAGAACTCCGTTGCTCCCTTGACGTCGTCGGCCGACATTGCCGTTCTGGCAACGAGTTCGAAACTCTCAATGGCATCTTTCCATCGCTCCATACCAACCAAACCACGGCCACAGCGCTGGATGAGCGGAAGCCTGTCATCCCAGTACCGAAACATCATCAGCAGACTCAACTCAACCACATCCCGATAGTTCTCTTCGAGAAGCATCTGATCAATCTGAGCCAAAGCCTGCTCGAAGCCTCCATAGGGTCTTCTATTGGAAGCCTCCTGTGCAAATCGAGAGAGCTCCTTCGGATCTGATGTTGCCGCCGAAACGGAAGCCCCAGCAGGTTCAGATGTCTGCTGCGCCCAACAACAAAACGCCACATTCAGGAATACACCCATCACAATTAGGAAGACCACTCTTGTTCGCATCCTGCCACCTCTTGATAACCATTTCGGGAACTTTCGGTTCGGAGTCCTGAATCGTTCCCTGAAGACATATAGACTCACACACGGATACTATCGGCAAGGGCAGGTGACGTCAAACGAGTTGTTCGTCCACGCTCGCAAGGCCACTCCAACGATCAAAAACGCTTCACCTGATCTCGGCCAACACTGGTGTGATGGGTTCAAGCCTTCGGACTTCCCTCTTCCCTCCAAAACTCAGCAGATCCCTTGCGTTCACGGTCTCTCCACGAAGCATCAGTTTGATCTCACGAGACTCATTCAGAAGATTCACGATATTGACGATCGTTCTGTCTCCAACCTTCGCGGGCAACCACTCGACACCCCAGACCGGTTCACCGGTCTCAGCATCAACCACCCGAACATTGGGAAGACTTGACGCACGGAGAAGCTCAGCACGAATATCATGCCAAAGCGCTTCGGAAATCTCATCGGTGGGAAGAACGAGTGTCCGCTCCGCAATCCGGTTGCTCTCCTCTGGGGAAAACATGTTTCCATAGGGATCTCGTATGGCAATTTCTCCTAAACTCACAAGCCGGACGGTCTCTGGGAGTCCTAGGAGCGACTCAAACGTTGACCGCTCCAGATTGGTCACATTTGGGAGAATGAGGACTCTGTACTCTGAGCCCTTGCCTTCCGCAAACTGTTTCTCACTAATGAAATCAACCTTGACTCCGCAGAAGTTGATTGCTGCATAGGCTCTGTTGAGAAAGTCCAGATATGCATCGTTCCTGGCGTATGAGGCCATCGAATATACCAGTGCCACTGGAGCACGAACGTTCTGAAGCGCCGTGACCTCCTCGGCAAATCGGTTGAGGTCTAGGCAGGTAGTCCCAACCTCTTGAGCGCATCCAGGCCTGTCCATGACATTGCCGTAGAACGGCACTGAAGCGGCATAATCCTTGTGACTCCGCTCGAGCGTTCTCTCCCAAACCCAGATCGTGGTTGCTCCCTGACCGTGTATCGCTCCTTGCCAGAGTGCTGTTCGATAGTGTTCCGGTGGAACATAACTGATGGAGCCGTCCGGTTGAAGATGATTCTCAGAGTTAAAAATCGGCTTGCGTGCCACGGACCGTTGAAGATCATAGAACATATTCTGATGAGACCATCCGATCCCCCAAGGATCACCATTGGGCCAGATCATGCAGTCGTTGCCGTTTATCTGAGACAGTTCCCCAAAGAGTTCCGGATCCACGCCCCAAAGCACAGCGTGACGAACCGAAATCGGACACCACATGATCTTCGCGTGAACAGGAACATCGGGCGCTATCTCATGGATGACATCTGCCATCCATCTGTGCCAACCAGCGAATCGCCTCTGGTTGAAAATCACGTAGTCGTAGAACTGAGGCGCCGAGAAATCACCACCAATCGGAACGTCCTCAAAAGACATGTGCTCCGAGTGATAGAGTGTGTTCAGCGCTGTCACGCTCCCGTGCACTTCGGTCAGGTGCTCCACCCACGCTGCTCGGGTATCGCCGCACTCAGCAGCGCCGTCATACATCGGCTCATTGGAGAGACAGAAACTGTGCAATGCGGGTTTGTCCTTTAGAAGCGGGACTACGACGCGAATGAAGCTCTCAATGATTCGTTTCGCTTCGGGAGCATAGATACAGTATTGCAGAAAACCACCCCCTGCTGAACCAAGATGAGGCCATTTCTCTTTTGCCCAATGGGGAAAATAGTGCGGCGAGAGAAGCACGTTTACCATGACGTTATGATCTGCCGCGTCGTCCAAGACCTTTGCAATTGCCTGAGCGGCCTTGAGGTCTATCTCGTTCTCCGAAGGCATCGTGATCGCAGGTCCTACTTCAACCTGAATGATATTCACACCATAGCCAGGCCACCGAGGCATATCCGATCGAACCTGACTGAAGTGACCCATGCCACAGAAAAACACCGGTCCTCGGCTTAGTACTCCGCGCGAATCTTTCCGCCGCCCGATGAAACTCAGATCATCAATCTCAACTCCGCCTGTCTGATAGCGTTGAACGATAGGAGCCAGCCTCGGCTCATTTAGGTACTTCTTCAGATTTGCGTGGGCATCGTCCAATGATCTCTTGAAGTCTTTGATAGCATAGTTGGCTCGTCGCTCTTCCCCCTTGAGCGCATCTTGCTTGGCCAGCGGGATAAACTGCTCCAACATCGTCTTGGCAACCGTGGGGTAATCCGTCGGAATGCTCTGCTTGGCACATTTTGCCAGCAACGTATCAAGTTCACGCACCCGCTTCTCAACACGGCCGATATCCTTCAACAGGACTTTGGAACTGATCTTTTCAACAGTCTCCTTGATGGATGTAACCTTCCTGCCACCAGAATCATAAATCCTGATGTGACCCAGAATCTCTCGATCGCTTCCAACACCACTGCTCCATTCCCAATCGAACGTATTCTGCCCAGTGATGATGTCCGCACGGACATCCAACAGACTCTCACGGCCACTCTTGATCTCGGCTCGAATCTGCCCCGTCTCAGTCCACGATGAGTCCAGAGACACAAAAAGATAGACTTTCTGATTGTCTCCAAAAACCTGACCAGGAAGAAGAATGGAGCCCGTGACTCCATCTCCCGCCAAAGGCCTTCCGACCGGACGAATGGAGAGATCGTCAATCGCAAGGAAATCGCACTTGTTGGTGACATTGATACCCAGATTCAGTCCAGTCTGACCATCTCCGGTTAGAAACTCCGTGGAAATCTTCTGCCAGTCATAGGTTCCCTCTGGAACATTCAGCATATAGCAACCCCAATCCGTGAAATGAATGCCCCTGGAGACATTCTGCCCACGAACCCAGACTGAAAGTTCATATTTGGTGCTGGGGAGCACCCCGATATGCTGAAACAGGCGACCGTAGACCTCAGCGGCCAATGTACTGTCATTCTGGAAAACCAGACACCGCTGCCCCGAGTGCGGCTTGTCAGTCTCCGAACGAAAGGACGCCTTTGCACTGTGTACGTACCAACCCCATCCAGGTGCATGATTGTCGGGAGAAAACTTTTCAAAACCTGGATTGGTAATGACTGGAACCGCAGAAACCGAATGTGATGCGCTTGGACAAGAGACAAGCAGGGCGACCGATAGTAACAGAACCGTTTTCATGAACGACCTCCTGAGGATCACGATATTCCAAAGAGACCCACACTAATGCAACAACCAGCCACTCTTGAGACTCGAAGGCTCTAGCGTATCCGCGACAAAGTTGTCAAAGTAGGCACCACGATCCAATGGCCATCCGTCAGTCCGCTTGCTGTATCCGATGCCACAAGGCCCTGAAGGAAAGGTATTGTCAGTGACTTCGACGAGGAGTTCTCCATCCATCAGATAGCGAATCTGGCTCTCGCGTGCTTCAATCCGGAAAGTATGCCAGTTGTCTGCAGGGACGTATTTGGCTGGGCTCATAAAATCCGTGATCACAGATTCCTGAATCCGGCAAGCGCGGAGCCTTCCATCGTCCGTATCGAAAAGAATCGCATAGCAGTTCCCTTTGCCTTCAAATGTCTGATCCATCCCGCCAAAACCGTCATCACGCAAAAACACTCCATACCGTTCGAAGCCGCTCTGCTCGGGTTTGTAATCGAGATAGACATCCACTTGAACAAAGTAGTTTCGATGCTCCACCCTACCGGCAATGACAGACTCACAGACCCCGTTTCCGGAATTGGTTGCATCGGTAATAAAGACTGCCTTTCCATCCCCATTTGGGGAAGAGGGACTGAACTCTTTCACAACACCTCGGTTGAACTTGGGTCTGCCAAACATTGACCGCCCCAAAGTTGAGAATGACTCCCGAATTGGAAAGTCCTGTCTCCTAAGAACGCTCAAATCCACCTCAGGACTGCAAAGATCCGGATAAACAACCATCCGCGCGTCCGGTTTGATCCACCCCCATCGGGAGCCATCTGGAACGGGAATCCTGTACCACCCCGACTGGGTCTCGTCGGCAACGACACGAGCACCACCAAAGAATATCTGGCCAATGGTTTCGGAAGTCTCTGTTGGATCAGCTCGAATGCTGTACGGGTTGGCAAGATGCGCCGTGTGGACATATTCTCCATCGTCCGGCAAGGTCTGCAGAACCGATCCCGCAAAAACTTCCTGCACCTCAGTGGCTTTCAGCCAGCCAAAACGATATGTCCGATTGTTTGGAATGAAGACTCGATAGTAACCTCGCTGCCAGTACGAAGAGAAAAACATCTGACCTTGATACGCGTTGCTGATCTCAACGCTCGTTTCCAGCATCTCCGATCGGATCGGTGTATTCTCGATCTTTATCCTAACAATGTGACCCACCTGGTGTATTCCGTTTGGATTGAACATGACTGGATACTTGAAATGGGCGTAGTAGAACGGACAGCGATATGCTCCATTGCGAATCTTGCTTTCAAAATGCAGATGCTCGGAAGTCGAGTTGCCCGTATTGTCAGAATAGCCGACAACGTCTCCCCTATTCACTCTTTGCCCCACCGAAACTGGCACATTCGGAAGAAGATGTGCCAACACCAGATCAAGATTCTCGCCCATTGGAGACGTCCCATCAATGGCGAGCCTGACATAATTTCCATAGCCCGAGGGGTGCGAATTCTCTGGGACATTGGTCACAAGCGCAGCAACCTGCCCGGACGTCGGTGCATAGATTGGAGTGCCCGTCTCCAATGCGTAGTCCGTTCCGGTGTGGCCATTGTAGGCGTTTGGAGAAACCCACGATGTGCCAGTGTAACCTGTCCAGTCGGCAATCCCTGTGCCCGAGAGAAGATCGTACCATGCCTCGATGATATAGGCTTCCTCGAATGGAAGAGACTCATAGGGACCTGGCAGCACTTGAGCGTGAGCAGGTGAGGAATAAACTAATCCCAAGAGCAATAGAACAAAAGACAGAATGCGTTGGCAACAGAACTGACCACTCGAAAAAGCGCGCTTTGAGGATTCAGTCATTTTCACCACCATAGGAGTTTGTTGGCATCTATGCCACGACAAGCCTATCAGACATTCCGTCCAAGGCAAATGCGAAACAACTTGACAATTGTTCACTCGATATCTGACCATCTACCCGACAACTTGCCTGACAGGAGAACACTGCACCTATGACAGAGAAAGATCGCCAGAGGCTCGTCCTCTTCTTTGCCAGCGC
>JAKQFZ010000837.1 GCA_029558215.1 Candidatus Omnitrophota bacterium | reverse complement strand
GAGAGTCAGCAGTACGGGCTTACCACTCTTTCCCGCCTTGATCACGGAGGCAAAGTCTATCTTTACCATGATGGGATACATCATGAAGAAGAGACAGACGGCAATGGGTATAGACACCACCGGAGCGCCATTGACATATATCGCCATGCCGTCGAGGGCTTGCGCCAGACCAGGGGCAATCTTTCCTAGGATGATCCCACCGACAATGCACAGCCCAACCCACAGGGTCAAATAGCGTTCAAAGGGATTGGACATCTTCCGTTCAGGAGAGGGACAAGGGGCAGAACCCATTCGAAGTGCCTCCTATTCTGGCTATGTCACAGCAGTCTATGTGCAGTGATATACAAACTCGTCACATAGTCGTTCGGTTTGGTTCCGGAGGGAAGACTTGCGGCGATCTCCTGGTAAAGCGGATCAGACCACTCGCTCATCTGAGCAATATATTCGGATTTAGCTTCCAGGGCATCTTCAATCAGTCCGGCACTGCGGATCATCTCGCGCGTCTGTTCCACAAGGACGGCTCCGGCGATACAGCCCACCAAAGCCTGCACGGACTCGCGAACGGCATCAGGCAGTGGCTGCAAGAGCGCCAGATCGGACACCGAAACTCTCCCGCCTGGTTTCAAGACACGGGCGATCTCACGCCATACCTGCGGTTTGTCGGGCGACAAATTGATGACACAGTTGGAGATGACCACATCAACGCTTGAGTCCGCCACAGGCAGATGTTCGATTTCACCCAGACGAAACTCCACATTGCTCAGGCCGGTTTCCTTCTGAAAAGACAGAGCGTGTCGCCGAGCCTTGTCCAACATATCCGGCGTCATATCAACGCCGATAGCACGACCGGAAGCGCCGACTTTGCGCGCAGCAATAAACACGTCAAACCCACCACCTGATCCAAGATCAAGCACCACTTCTCCTGGCTTGAGCGACGCAAATGCCGTCGGGTTGCCACAGGAAAGCCCCATGTTTGCTCCTGCTGGAAGCCCGGCAAGGTCCTCGTTGCTGTAGCCCACCACCGTTGCGACAGCATCCGCTGGCGGAGTCCCGCAACAAGATGACGAACAGCAGCAAGATCCTCCCTGCTTGGCAATTTTTCCATATTGTTCGCGGATGATGCCGCGAACTTCTTCATCTCGATCTTCATGTTTCGAACTCATATATCTCTCTCCTATTCCTTGCTCAGGCGAATCTCAATGTCTTTGGGGAGCGCCAGTCCTGCCGCGACCTGCATGGCTTTGAAAAGACCTACGGGAACCGCACATCCGGAGCAGCAGCCGCTCAGAGTCTGGCGAGAGATGGCAAGGAGCCGACTTTCACTTGCAGGAGAAATCTCCTGATACGCATCAATGCTGCCAACGTCTGAAAGCGCCTGTGCCAGGTTCCGAATCTTCTCGCAGTCGGTTGTGATCTCGTAGCAGACCGACTGACCGTCTTCACTTTTCGCGACAGCACTTGTGTGGAAACCACACACCCCAGCGTCTATGTCAACCTGAGCGTTCATTTCCTCTCCTTCTATTCCTCTGAATGTCTCTCAAAGCCTTCTGGCAAAGTCTCGATGAATGCCCGAATTTCATTACATACACGCCGATAGTGGTCGAGCGCCTCATCCTCTGTCTTTGCACTCTTGGCAAGACTGGGTGGATCATCAAATCCAACGTGAACAATCTTTGCGTCCCCTGGGAAGTATGGGCAAGTCTCATGAGCATTCCCACAAACGGTGACTACGTAGTCGAACTCCATAGTCGGGAGATCAAGGACCAGTTTTGATTGGTGCCCGCTGATATCCACACCAACTTCAGCCATTGCCTTGACCGCCAGCGGATTGAGTCCGTGTTTTTCGATGCCCGCCGAATACGGCTCAAGGATGTCACTTTTCAGGTGCCGTGCCCAACCCTCAGCCATCTGGCTCCGACAGGAATTGCCGGTGCAGAGAAAGAGCATCTTGGTCTTTTGCGTCATGCTGTCTCGTCCCTCACTTCCCACACTCAGCCTTCCTCAAGCGTTTCATATCTTCTTTGATCACCGTATGATCGCAAAGGCACTCGCGAAAGCATTCCTGAAGACACTCTTCCAGTCGGTGTCGCGGTTCGACCAGTTTGTAGTGCATCCAAGTTCCCTCACGCCTCGCCTCGACCATACCAGCCGAGCGCATGATCCCCAGGTGACGAGAGACCTTGAAATTCGGCTCACCCAAAGCTCTCGCCAGCATGCATACACAGGTCTCTCCTTGCATGGCAAGGAGGATTGCCAGACGAAGCCTGATGGGATCGCTCAAGACTTTGAACAAGGCAGATTCTTCCTGCATCCTGTTTTCCTTTATATGCATATATGCACATATACACATATATTGGATTCAAACATGAGTTTCAATCTATTTTTTCAGAAAAGGTTCTGATCTTGATTTTGCCGCGGCGAGAAGGCAGAAATCGACTTGACACGCCAACCCGAAACATATCTCGATATGTTTCGGCCAAAGAGGCTTTGTTCTGCTGTCAAACTCGCTCTGCTCACTCAACTACCTGAAACTGTTTCTTGATACACAGATCGTTTATCTGCTCTGGGGATGACAGAACGTGGATTCTGGCAAACCCTTCCTTTGCGAGGCTGGACAGCGAAGACTGCAGCTGTTCTCTCTGTCTGATGATGACCTCCTCACTGACCTGCCTGTCTGGCCGCACACTGTTCCATTTCAGACAAACATCCAGTGGCAGATCAAGAACGATCGCAATGGGAGTGAAATCGTAATCAAGTGCCATATCAAGGAGAGGCTTTCGAGCATCTGAGCGCACATTGGTCGCGTCTATGACCGTTGTTCGACCTGAGGCCATCCTCTTCTCTGCCACCAGATGAAGGACTTCAAAAGCGTCCTGTGTTGCAGTCTGGTCGTTCTCATCGTCGGCGATCAGCCCCCGAAAGAAATCCGAAGAGAGAACCTCGGTCTGCTTGAAATGCTTCCGTGCAAAGGTAGTCTTACCGGAACCGGATGTTCCAATCAGAAAGACGAGTGAACACTCAGGGATAACAATCTGTGTCTGAGTCATCGAATCGGTTCACACTCCCTTGGTGAGGTGCCAAGCAAACCAGCACGACTAAACTTTTCGCCAGGAAGAATCAGCGCCAACAACAAGCACTGCCTGCTCCGAACTACAATTCGAGCGTTACTTTGTGCTGTGGCTGTATCAGATGCGCCCGAACCTTCTCGGCTTCGAGGTTCCTCGGTTCGACATTCAGTTTGGAGCACAGTGCCGCCGCAATTCCCGCTGCCTGTCCCATGCTCCCTACAATTGGAATCACGCGATAGGAGCTCATGGCGATGTGACTCCCGCTGGCGCACTTGCCCGTCACCAACAAACCGGAAACGCCCTTAGGGATCAACGCACGTAGAGGAATCCCATACTTTTTTGAGTGGACTGCGCCGGTATTCTCACCCCAGATATCCAAACCATAGCCGCAGATGGCGATGGTGTCCTCAGGATAAGCCCCCGCAACAAGATGATCCTGAGCAATGACGTACTCTCCGACAACACGGCGCACTTCTCGAACGCCAAGTTTCGGTGCCAGATGGACAGCATAGCGATTCTGACGAAGCAGTTCGAGATCTCCCTTGAGTTTGACAAGTGCTTCCCTCTGGGCATCAGCTATGGCAACCGGATCTCGGGTATCCCGACACTTCACCGCACATCCCCAATGCAGATGAATGCCCAGATCCTTCTCCATGGCCTTTTCCTTGTGCTGATGAAACCAACCGACTTCCGAGACCAGGACTCCGAGCCGGACATGTTCCAGCTGAGTCATGTCAAAGCCACTTGCGCCCGGCATCCTCTGACTGACGTACATCTGGGTGACCTGCTGCACCTGATCGTCTGCCTCTTCGGGTGCAAGGCTTTCATTGAACGTCGCCCGGGCGTCGCGCCCATACATTGTCTGGCATCCCGCTGCTTCCGAGAAGAAACCCGTTCCCGTCGCATCAATGCTCACCTTGGCTTTTACGGTCACCGTGTATCCACCGCACGAAGCCACTCCGCCACAGACGCGCCCTGATTCGTCCACCAGAGCTTCCGAGCAGCGTGCCCCCGTCAGAACGGTGATTCGTTCCTCTTCAGCCAGGACTTCGTTCAGCCCAAGCAGCCAGTGTGCAGGCAGGAACCATCGGTGTCCAGGGAGAAGGCTGTAGTCCCG
>JAKQFZ010000766.1 GCA_029558215.1 Candidatus Omnitrophota bacterium | reverse complement strand
TGGACGGGGAACATGATCGCCGCTTTCAGCGCCTTGTTCTTCGTTCCAAGATTCCGCCGAATTGGCATTACGACGGTATCGGAGTTTCTCGACCAGCGCTACGGTCTCTGGCTTCGACTCCTGACCGCGGTGGCATGGACTCTCTACTATGCCCTGTTTGCTGGCACAGCCGTCTACACACTGTCTGTTGCGCTGGAGCCTGTCTTGAACATGCCTGTCAACACACTGATTCTGATCATCGGCGGTGTGGTCATTCTCTACTGCGCGTTCTCCGGACTGGTTTCCGTAGCATACACCGCTATCATCCAGTCGTTTCTGATGATTCTGGGTGGTCTGATCCTGTTGCCATTGAGTTTGAAGGCTGTTGGAGGTTGGACTTCCTTCGTGGAGCAGGTTCCACCTGACCTGTTTGTGTTCTGGAAGTCCGGAAATGTCTGGCCCAACTATAAGGACATTATCATGTTCACCCTGTTGGGTTTTCCCTACTGGTGTACCAGCCAGTATATGCTCCAGAGAACCTTCGCTGGCAAGACTGTCGAGGAATCCTCTCGTGGCATTACACTGGCTGCCCTGCTGACCGGTCCGCTGACGCTTTCTTACATACTTCCTGGCATCTGTGGTGTTCTGCTTTTCCAGGGCGCTAATGCTCTTGACAAGGCGGACAAGGTTCTGCCTCAGATGATCGTGCAGTTCATGCCCGCCGGATTGGGTGGGCTGTTCATTGCTGCTCTGGTTGCAGCGTCCAACTCGACCGCCAGTTCGCTTCTGAACTCCATAGCCACCTTGGTGGATCACGACTTCTTCAGACGGTTTGTGCCCAACAAATCCCCTCGATTCTACATCTGGGTTGGTCGAATTGCGACGGTCATTGGAGGCTTGATTGGCTTGTCCTTTGCCTTGCAGGTTGCGGACTTGGGGATCATCCAAGCGGTCTACAAGGTCATGGGATTCTTTGAGCCGCCCATCTTTGTTCTGGTCGCATGTGCCCTGTTCTGGAGATTCGCCAATGTCTGGGGAGCGTTCTTGGGTCTAACCATCGGATTTCTTTTTAACGTGATCTACTCTGGGCGAGGGATGCATCCGGCGGATATGGCGATCATTGATTTTCCGCTTTGCCTTGTCTGTGTGGTTGTTGGAAGCCTCATCGGCAGGTATCTCTCACCGGAGACAGAGGAGGCGCAGCAGAGAATTGACCAACTGCTGGTGCGAACCCGTGGCGGAATCAGAAAGGACAGCCCCGTCTCGGCGAAAATCGGCGCTGGCTGGGCAGTCCTCTCTCTGGCAGCCTTCGTTCTGTGTGCGTTCCTTGAAGAGCACCTTCCCAAGCCGGGAAACATCCTCATATTTATGGGCCTGATGATGTCTTTTGTTCTCGGCTGTTATCACGCAATACCGTTGTTTGTCTATGGAGAAGAGGACAAGGAATCGAAGCTCGCCAAGACAGCCATCGAAGGGACATGGGTCCACCGGTTTTTCGGAAACGGCTACACATGGCTCTGTCTCTATGTGCTTGCAATCGCTTTGGTTTTCATACTTTACTTTGTTTGAATGAATCTGCTTGACGGTTCGTCCTGTGTTCGGTAGTAAGGGCTGAGCATGCTCAGTTAAGGAGACTTATGGTGTCTTCCAAGAATCACAAATCAATCACACGGCGGAGTTTTCTGAAGCAGGGTGCCAAGATTGGCACAGCGCTTCTGGCGGCGCCTTGGGTGATCCCCGCGTCCGCGCTTGGCGCAGATGGTACAACGGCTCCAAGCAATCGACTGACACTTGGATTCATTGGCTTGGGCAAAATGGGCATGGGTCACTTCGGTGGCTGTCTGAACGGATCGGAAGTCCAGGTGATTGCTGTCTGTGACGTGGAAGCCCTGCGATTGGAGATTGCCCGAAAGGAAGTGGATCGGGTCTACTCAAAAGACGGCGGGCCCGGCGGGGGCTGTCTGGCGTTTCATGATTTTCGGGAATTGCTTGCTCGGGAAGACGTGGATGCTGTCTTCATCTGCACACCGGATCATTGGCATGCCATTCAGAGCATTGAGGCAGCCAAGGCTGGCAAGGATATCTATTGCGAAAAGCCCATGGTTCATACCATTCGGGAAGGTCGCGCTGTGGTGGATGCTGTTCGGCGCTACGGACGAGTCTTCCAGACGGGCAGCCAGCAGCGCTCCAACTACGGAGGCATGTTCCGTCAAGCGGCTGAACTGGTGCGTAACGGAAGGATCGGAGAGATCAAGGCCATTCATGTTCAGGTTGGGGGGCCCGGAGAGGCGTGTTATCTTCCGGCACAGCCAGTCCCCGAAGGGCTTGACTGGGACTTCTGGGTTGGCCCGGCTCCGTGGCGACCCTTCAATGACGAACTTTGTCCAGCGTACCACGTTGGTGGCTTTCCAAACTGGAGAGGCTACTATGACTTTGGTGGGGGTGGACTTTTTGACTTTGGCGCGCATCACTTCGACATTGCACAATGGGCGCTCGGCATGGATGACAGCGGTCCGGTGGAGATCATCCCGCCTGACGGCAAGGACTATCCGAGGCTGACATTCATCTATGCCAATGGTGTTCCAATGTATCATGGGGGTGGTCGCAACGATGTCGAGTTCATCGGGACAGAAGGAACCATACATGTCGGTCGTGGAAGCATCGGGTCGGAACCTGCCTCTTTGCTTTCCGAGCCCCTTACCCCTGGCGAGCTTCGCTTGAACAGAAACAAAGGACATAAAGAAGATTGGCTCAACTGCATTCGAACCCGGCAGCGCCCCATTGCGGATGTTGAGATTGGTCATCGAACTGCGAGTGTCTGCCATCTTGGTTTCATCGCGTACACCCTGAAACGTCCTCTCAAGTGGGATCCGGTGAAAGAACAGTTCATCAACGACACTGAGGCGGACAGAATGCTTGGCTATGGAATGAGAAGTCCCTGGCACCTGTGAAAGAAAGGAACGGACAAATGAGTCGTTTTCCGAAAGCCTTCTGGCTGGTAGCACTCGCTGTGCTTTGCTCCTGTGCAACCCCTCGTTCGCTGAGAATGGAGACAGTGCCTTCGGAACTGGAGGCTGCGTTTCAGCAACTCCCCAACTATCGGTTTGGAGAGCCGAATGCTTTTGTGGTTCAGATTTCTAACGCCGTCAACACCTCTCAGCAGAGTCCGGCACAACGCCACTGGCTTGAGGGAAAACTACTTGATGTTGTCAAGTCTTCAGGAACTCGAGACGCCAGAGATTTTGCCTGTCGGCAGTTGTCTTTGATTGGAACCAAGACATCCGTCTCAACTCTGGTCTCACTTCTGACTGACGAAGAACTCTCCGACAGCGCCCGATACGCATTGGAGCGAATTCCTGGCAGCGCGGTTGAGAAGTCTTTGGTGAAGTCGCTTGCAAAGGTGAACTCCCACACGAGGCAGGGGATTCTCAACTCTCTCGGTTCGAGACAGTCCGCACGCAGTGTCTCAGCAATTCGGCGTGCATTGAGCGATGAGGATAAAGATGTGGTCGCCGCCGCTCTCTATGCCCTGGCCAACATCGGCAGCCCCAAGTCGGCGCTGGCTCTGATCGGTTTTCGAGCACAGGGATTTGCCGATATGCCTTACGTCTATGGCGATGCCTGTCTGATCTGTGCTGAACGGCTTGTGGACAAGGGCTATTACACTGGAGCGCTTCAGATATACGGAATGCTCATAAGCAAGCACAAGTCCAACAGGCTGATGCCTGAGGAAATCCGTTCTGCCGCTCTGAAGGGTGTCTACGCGACAGGCGGGATGAGTTACAACGCGAATATGTCGGGTGCTCTTTTCGGAATGCTCCACGACATAGAGAGGTTGGGGCCTGTTGCCGATCTGATTCGAGAGTCTCCAGACTTGTTTCCTGCCAAGGATCTGGCAGAAGCGCTTGACGTCTGTGAGCCTTCAGCGCAACTCATCCTGCTCGGAATACTCTCAGACCGCGGCGACTCCTCGGTCAGCGATGAGGTTCTTCAGGCTGTCGAGAGTCCCGACGCAAGTGTGCGCCGTGCCGCCTTGGAAGCTTTGACTGTTTGTGGGGATATTCACTCCCTTGACACGCTGATTCAGATCGCTGCCACGGGCGACAGGCAGGAGCAGGAATCAGCTCGTACCACTCTGTCACGCCTTCAAGGGGAAGGGATCAATGAACGTCTCCTTGCTCAGATTCCAGATATCTCTCCTGAATACCAGGTGGAAGTCTTTCGTGCACTGGTGAGTCGTGTTGCTTCTGAGACCCGTCCCGAATTGCTGAAGATGGCACAGAGTCAGAACGCAACGATTCAGCGGGAATCATTTCGCGCCATCGCTTCCTTGGGCATGGCAGAGGACGTCACTCCCACTCTGCAGGCTCTCCTCGAAGCCCAGGATGAGAGCGCCCGCAAGGAAGCCGAGCGAACGGTGGCTCTGTTGTGTGAGAAGCAGCCAGATCAGACTGGCCGTACGCAGATTATCCTTAATGCTCTTGCTGATGTTGACGACGTTACCAATACCTGTTCCTTGCTTCGAATCATGGGCAGATTAGGAGGATCCCAGGCCTTGGAGTCGTTCAGGCAAGCGATGGAATCCGAAGATGCGGATATTCGCGAAACCGCAATTCGAAGTCTGTCTGAATGGCCTGATGCCACCGCATTGGACGATCTGATGCAGCGGGTTCAGAGCCTTGATGAAGGTCTTCACAAGACTCTGGCCATGCGAGGTGCTGCGAGACTCATCGGTCTTGCCCAGGACAAAACATCTCAAGAGCGTGTCGCTCTCTGCACTCAGTTGATGAATCTGGCAGGCAATGCGGGGGAGAAGAAGCTTGTCCTTTCAGTGCTTGGCAAAGTTCCGACTGCCGAGTCATTGGAGATGGTCACTGCGTCCTTGGGAGACGAGGAACTGTTCTCAGAGGCCTCAGCCGCACTGTTTGATCTGTCGAATCCTTTGAAGGAGACGAACTTTAAGGAGCTGGAGTCCGCTTTGGATCGCATTATCTCCGCCACTACGACCGACGACAACACCCGTGAGAAGGCCGAAGAGATTCTGGTGGGACTGGATCGTTATTCGGGACATATCCTGATTTGGGAAGTAGCGGGTCCTTATACTCAAGAGGGCTCCAAAGGCGAAGATCTTCTTGATGTTGTGTTTGCTCCAGAGCAAGCCGCCGGAGATGTTGAATGGAAAGCCATCGGGAAGCAGGAAGGTGTTCCCGATGCATGGTATGTAAATCTGGATGACTCTGTCGGTGAGGGCGCCCATCGAATTGCCTATCTTCGAACACTGGTCTGGTCGCCAGAGCAGAAGAAGGCTCAAATCGAGATCGGAAGTGATGATGGAGTCAAAGTCTGGCTCAATGATGAGGTGGTTCACAGCAAGAATGTGGGGCGAGGATGCACTCCTGGTGAGGACAAAGCCCGCGTTGTGCTGAAAGAGGGCTGGAACCGACTTCTGGTCAAAGTGAGCAACTACACGGGGGGGTGGGGACTTGCCTTGAGAATCCGAAGTCCCAAGGGCAGAACCTTGGACGGTCTTGAGGTTGCGTTGGAGGAATCACCGAAGTAGCCTTCAGGTTACTGTCTGCTGCTCACGAGTTGTCAGAACTCCACTGAGCAGCACAAAAGACGTATCATGTTAATCGTCACAGTATCTGTGACGGAAATGTTTGTATGAGGAGGCAGTTTTCCAAAATGCCGGACAAGAGAAAGAACACGCAAGAGAAGACGGAACTGAGCCGACGGGATTTCTTCCAGTCGGCAGCGGCGACTGGAGTAGGTTTGTTTTTTGCGGGCAAAGCCTTTGCGCAGAACGAGTCATCTGCCGCGCCCAGTGCCGCGGAGATCGCTGATGCCTCTGCGGCAGCCACAGGCCCGAAGCCCGATGAACTCAGAGTGGCGATTATTGGGCCGGGCAGTCAGGGCAGAATGCTGATGATGAATGCGCTGAAGATACCTGCAATTCGCTTCGTCGCGGTCTGCGATATCTGGCCCTACAATCAGCTGTACTCCTCAAACATCCTGAAGAAGTATGACCAGCCCTGCAACGTTTACACCGACTATCAGGAAATGCTGGCGCAGGAAAAGGACTTGGACGCGGTCATCGTCGCAACGCCGGACTGGGTACATGCCGAACATGCAGTGGCTTGTCTGAAGGCGGGGCTTCACGTCTATTGTGAAAAGGAGATGTCCAGGAATCTTGAAAATGCCAAGGAAATGGTGCTTGCCGCCAGAGAGACCGGCAAACTCCTTCAGATCGGGCATCAACGTCGCAGCAATCCGAGATACCTGCATGCCATGAAGCTGATTGAGAAAGACAAGGTTCTCGGTCGAATCACTCATGTGCAAGGTCAGTGGAACCGTCCAGTCACAGAAGATCTCGGCTGGCCGAAGGGGAAGGAACTGGATCAGGCGACGCTGGAGAAATACGGCTATGAGTCCATGCATCAGTTCGCCAACTGGCGATGGTTCAAGAAGTATTCTGGTGGCCCCATTTCAGATCTCGGTTCGCACCAGGTGGACATTTTTAACTGGTTTCTCAAGACGACACCATCCTCGGTGCAGGCAACGGGCGGTCTCGACTTTTACACCAACCGTGAATGGTATGACAATGTTTTGACGCTCTATGATTACAAATCCGCCGATGGGCCGGTGCGTGGTTTCTATCAGGTCATGAACACCTGTAGTTACGGAGGCTTCTACGAGCTTTTTCTCGGCACCGAAGGGGCCTTGATGATCTCCGAAGACGAACGCAGAGGCTTCATGTTCCGTGAAGTGGCGGCAAAGAAACGCGAATGGGAAGACGAAGCGGAGAAAGTCGAGAATATGGGGCAGGAAGCCATTGCCCTCAAGATAGGAGAAACGCTCAAGGCTGATGGCACCAAGTCCGCTGAAGCAGAGGCCTTGATGGCAGAAGCGCAGAAGCCGACGCTGCAGCTGCATCTGGAGAACTTCTTCAACGCCATCCGCAACGGGACACCCTTGACGTCTCCTGCTGAAATCGGATATGAGACGGCTGTGTGCGTTCTTCGGGTCAACGAAGCCCTTGAAAAAGGTACGCGCGTTGACTTCAAGCCGGATGACTTCAAAGTCTAGGATCGGACAAGTCATGATGAACCGCTTTGTGCGTCAGTTTTTGACGGTGCCAATCGGCCAGTTTTGGTGTGGGGTCCTTTTGTGCTGTGGTGTCTCTGCGTTGGTGTCCGGGCTTTCTGCCTCCTACACGTACGCTCAGTCGAAAGACACAGCCATGAGGACAGACAGCCTTGCGCCGTACGTGCATCGCATAACACTCTACGACGAGAATGGTGAAGTCATTGACCCAGAGGATGACTTTGCCCCTGTCTACTCACCCAAGGGGACTTGTGGGAAGTGTCACGCCTATGATCAGATCGCATCGGGTTGGCATTTCAATGCTTCCGACTCCGACCGCCCTACGGGCAGAAGGGCACAGGCCTGGCTCTATACTGATCAGCGAATGGGAATTCAGATTCCAATCGCGGAACGGGATTGGCCTGGTGTTTACAAGCCCGAGGATATCGGCCTTAGCGCATGGCAGTTCGTACTCACCTTTGGCAGGCACCACACGGGGGGAGGCATTGCTGAACCGCCTGCCGACGCCGAAGGAGAACTGAACGCGCGATGGGCGATTTCGGGTGGTCTTGCGATTGACTGTATGATCTGTCACAGCGCGGATGGGAACTACGATCAGAATGAACGTGTGGGACAGATTGAACGGCAGAACCTCCGGTGGGCACCTTTGGCTGCAAGTGGGATTGCCGCCATTCGAGGCGCGGCAAAGACGCTTCGTGATGACTATGATCCCATGATGGCCGCAATGACTCCGGATCAGGCGGGTCCCAAGGTCTTGTTCGACAAGACTCGATTTGACCTGGACGATCGTGTCTTCTTCGACATGGCCAAGAGGCCGAAGTCGGAGCGATGCCTTTTCTGTCACACAAATCGAGATGTCGGAGAAGGAGTTCCGGAATCCTGGCAGCACGATCAGGACGTGCATCTCAATGCGGGAATG
>JAKQFZ010000759.1 GCA_029558215.1 Candidatus Omnitrophota bacterium | reverse complement strand
CGCTGAGATATCCGAAAGGCCAGTTATCCCAGTAATTGGTGGGATGCCCATCGGGTCTGCCGGTGTTTCCCATTTCGTTGTCTGCGATCTGCACTCCACCGAGACGGCCCTGCAGACTCTCCTCAATGTAGCGCATCGCCTCGCGAAGTTTTTCTTTGACCGTTCGTCCGCCTGACACATCAGGACGCGGTGCGGCTGCTGTGGAACCCGGATCCACCTGATCGAAAAACGCATCATCGCGTGTCCAGCACCAGATACGCCACGCTCCGAGAATGTACTTCGCATTGTTCTCCTGATGATAGGAACCGTCGCCTGTAGGCCATTTCTCCTGAGTGCTCCAAGACCAGATATAGCCATCAGCGCTCTGAGGCCACGGCGCGATCAGATTGTGGCGAAGGTGACTCAGTCGGCTTCGGGTGCCATGAGACCAGCCGTATTTGACCGCGAGCCACTCATACCAAGAAGGCTCATTGCCAAAGTCGTAGACCGCCGCAGAGTTATCCAGATTGTTGCCATAGACAGTCCAGAGCATGTTCAGACGTGCATCGTAGAACTCGCCATTAGACGTTTCAAAAGGAAAGACAGCAGTACCCACAACCGGCTCAAACTCAGCCAACTGGAAATAGCAATTTCCGAAATCGTCTGTGCCCAGTTTGGTCGCCACAACTCGGATCCGTCGAGCGAGAACCCTGGCGGAGAAATTGTGATCGACGCGCACGGTTGGCGCGGGTCTATTGCTGTAGTTGGCACCCACAAGCGGGAACCAGTAAGCCCCACTCTCATCGTAGCTGTACAGGATGTGGTAGTCTATCGGGAATCCATACGACTGGGAACCAGAGAGACGAGGCGTCAGACGCACTCCAGCAATATGGATCACCTGTCCAAAATCCACTTCGAGCCATTCCGTAAAATTGGGGTTCGTTCCATGCGACACGGAAGACCAGAACGTCCAATCTCTGCCATCAACAGTCAGCGCCGGAAGCATTTCACCGATAGAGGACGATGCTGTTGCCGTCAGCGTCAGTGATGCCTGTGACGCTGGAGCAAGAACCGTCGCCGCAAGAAAAAGGGCATAAAAGAAATACATGCGCATTCCACACACTCCTTGAGAATTTCCTCACTCCTCAATCGTCTGGAGATAAGGCGGACTTTCGCACACTCTCAGTCGGTCTCGTTCGCCGACTGGCATTCCCATTTGGCAGGCTGTAACCTTAGTGGCAGCAGCATTGTGTAAGAGACTAACAGCCGACAGTGAAGGATGTCCAGTCAAAAA
>JAKQFZ010000753.1 GCA_029558215.1 Candidatus Omnitrophota bacterium | reverse complement strand
AGCGGGAAGTGAGCGGATCGAGCCAGAGCCTGACGCAGCGCCTAAAGCACCTGTGGCACGATGACCTTTGCACCCATCTCGCCCAATGTCTTCTCCAGCGCGCACAGCATCTTCTCGTCCTCGTACACCCCAACCGTCGCGCCACCGGAGCCAGCAAACTTCGCGGAAGCTCCAACAGCGCGCGCGCGCCCAATCATCTCATGGTGCATCTTGCCAAGCGTGTAGAGCGAAGCACGCAGATCGAAATTGTCATTCATGAGTTTTGAGAACCGACTGTGATCTCCGTCCAGCAATGCCTTTCTGCCTTGCTCCGCAAAACCTGCAAATTTCTGCATCGCTGAAACAACCGCCTCATCTCCTCGATCAAAACGCTCCCTCAGATTGCTGTGGAAGACCTCCGACCCCTCTCCCAGCTCGGTCATGTACGCCAAGTAGATCGGTGGCAGGAGTTTGGGATCGATCGGCTCGTATTCACCGTAGCCTCTGGATTGTATCAGCGCCTTTGAAAAGTCCATATAGACCACGCCTTCATAGGACTGCACCACCCGATCCTGAAGTCCACCAGGAATTTTCAGCTCCTGTGTCTCCGTCGTGATCGTCCAGTTGGGCAGAATCTGTTTGGGGATCTGGATGTTGAAGAATCCCATGAGTGCTCGAAATGTCGCCGTCACAATGGCACTCGAGCCGGACATTCCAACCAGCCGGGGAATGTTGCTCTCGTAAGTGAGCCGGAAGCCCTTCTCAGGAAGGGTGATCCCCTGCTCGATGCAGTAATCCGAGAAGCGTTTGATGGACGCTTTCAGAACCCGAACGCCTCCGTAGTAACCGTGCAGCTGGAATTTCTCTCGCATCGCGGCAAGCGAAGGATACCTTGGCTCATCCTCAGGCGCAGGCACGATTACAATCTCGTCAGAAGGCTCACACGTAACACGTGCACGAAAGTTCTTGACGATCATTGAGAGCGTCTTCCCAAAATACCCATCAGAGGGATTGCCGAGCAACCCAGCTCGGGCATAAGCAATTCCTTCCATCTCGAAAGAGTCCTCCCATCATTGTGACAACAGCAGCGATGCTAACCACATTGACGGTGAAATGCAAGGCAAGTATGAGAGTTCACGAGCGGATTTCTGAACGGCTTCCATTCCCTCTGTCCCTTTTGGCAGACTGTCCGAGTGCATCAGACCAGCGGGGCGTGGGTTGATGTCTATGACAAAAGCATTGAGGATCGGGGTGCCCTGCGGGCTTGCCGTCACCTCGAGTCTCAGATCGACACCGAACAATCCAACGCCGCCAATGGTTTGAGCCGCATTGGCTGCAATCATCTTCAGGGTGCGGATGCTCTCGGCGTCCAGCACCACCGACTTCCCCTCCGCTGTAACAAGGCTCTCAAGCGCACCCTTGCGAAATTCAACTACATGTCCGCCACGTCCGGCTGACACAACTGACTCACCAGGTGACGAGGCAACCTGGAGGTAGCCACTCTCAGCTCTGTGCTCGGTTCCGTCGAAGCCAACGTTCACACGTAGAACACACGAGATGATCGCACCAGATGAGTCGTCTCTCCAATAGATGTTTCCACAGCTCGGACGAACGATGACCGGCTCAGTGACGGCCATCGCCGTGATGCGTTGAACCGCATCCTGAAATCCCGACGGAACGGTATACACGCAGACGTCTCTTCCCTCTGTTCCCAAATTTGGCTGTATGAAGAGCGCCGTATCCCGACAACAGTCAGGATTGTCACGCGCAGTTTGTGAGATCCATTCTGCCAGGAGCGATTCCGTCTTCTGCTTCGGCGTTCCTCTTTGGATCAGCCGTGTCTCGGGTGTTGGCACACCCGACTCTTTCCAGCGCAAAAAGCACTCATACTTGTCATCTGCAACGGCAGAAATCGGATATGGATTCACCTGAGAGATTGAATGTCGAACGCACCAGTCATGAATTCGCGAATGCGCTTCGGGCGGAGCGCAAATCGTCTGAACGCAGAGCGGGGAAAGGCTCGGCTCAATGTCCGACTCGATGAGCAGATCATCTTCCAACCCCGTCCA
>JAKQFZ010001259.1 GCA_029558215.1 Candidatus Omnitrophota bacterium | reverse complement strand
ACGACGCTCTTCCGATCTCTACCGATTCCTTCCGATGACTGATCGCCTCGATTCATTGCAGTCCCACTGCGCCACCCGCTGGGCGCAGTCTCGTCCTCTCCCCGATCTCTACCGCTTGCCCCGCCAAGAAACTGAACATTGTCCGCCCGAATCTTCAGCATGCTCCTCTTCTGGCCATCTTTCTCCCACGCCTCATATTGCAGGCGTCCCTCTACAAAGACAGGGGAGCCCTTGTGTAGATACTGCTTGCAGGTTTCTGCCATACGCCCCCAGACCACTACATCCACATAGCAGATGGTCTCCTTCTTCTCTCCGCTCTTGGTCTTGAAGGATTCCGATATCGCCATTCTCAGATCGCCGACAACAGTCCCGGTCTGCAATTCTTTCATCTCGGGATCTTTTGTCAAATTGCCCATCACAAACACGCGATTCATCGAACTCATATCAGTTCCTCTTTCTATTCTCTTTTCCAAATCAATGAATACTCCAATCTATCAAAGGGGGTGGGACAGATAGCGTCTGATACCTCTTGAACCGGAATAATTTATGGATACACTACATCTTGTGTCCAAGTTCAAGCCACAATACCGCCGGTTGCTGTTTATCGACAGGAAGATCAGGGAGCGAAGCTTTCCGAACTGCACCGGGCTCGCACGCGAGTGGGAAGTGAGCGCCAAGACGATCCTTCGCGATATTGATTATATGAAGGACTCGCTGGACGCTCCCATCGCGTATGACAGCGTGAAGCACGGCTACTACTATACCGAGAGCAGCTTCACCCTGCCTGCAATAAGCATTAGCGAGAGCGATCTGTTCGCCGTCTTCGTGGCAGAGCGAGCAATGGGGCAGTTCCGGAACACGCCGATGTACGGCAAACTGCGCTCCGTTTTCCGCAAGATCAAGGATTCCCTGCCCGAAACAACCAGGGTCAACCCGTCCTGGCTCAGCGACCGCATCCTCTGTTTCCAGGAACCGGTGACCAATATAGATGTGAAGATCTGGGACACGCTTGCCCGTGCCATTCGCGACAACAGGCGCCTGAAAATACGTCACATTGCCCCCGATGGACACAGCGGTGTGGAGCGCAGGGTCGACCCCTACTACCTGGTGAACCACAAGGGTGAATGGTATCTGAACACTTACTGTCACCTGCGGAATTCTATCAGGACATTCGCGGTCTCGCGAATTCGAAGGGCGGAGATGCTTCCGGAGACTTTCACAATGCCGCTTGAGGCCACAAAGGAGCAGATGTTCGGAGACCAGTTCGGCATAATCTGGAAGGACAAGTT
>JAKQFZ010000717.1 GCA_029558215.1 Candidatus Omnitrophota bacterium | reverse complement strand
TCGCTGGGCACGAGAATGCAATCTGGACTACACACTTCTCGGCGGGATGAGCAACATCCTTGTCAGTGACCTGGGAGTCGCAGGCCTGGTCATCGTGAATTGCTGCCGTGGTATGGAAGCATTGCCCAACAGACAGATCCGCATTCTCTCTGGGACTGCCTTGGAGACGGTCATTGATGGGCTCGCTGCACTGGGCTGGTCGGGCATGGAGACTCTTGCAGGGATCCCCGGAACGGTGGGTGGTGCGGTCTGCGGCAACGCCGGGGCCTACGGACGTTGTGTCGGAGAGTTTGTACGTTCAGCACGGTTGCTTGATGCACAGGGCAACATCAGTACGGTTGATTCAGAGTTTTTCCGGTTCGACTACAGGCATTCCCGACTCAAGGTGGAACGTCTTTGGCTTCTCGACGTGGTCTTGGGAGGCTTTGCCGCAGCTGATACTCAGAACATCCGTTCAGAGATGGAAAGGATCTGCCAAAAACGTTGGGAGAAACTGCCAAGACCTGACGTGGCAACGGCAGGGAGTTTTTTTAAGAATCTGCCGCCGCGGGCTCCAGGAGAGCATCGTCAGGCGATTGGTGCCTTTCTGGATCAAGCCGGCGCAAAGAGTCTTCGCGTTGGAGATGCCTCAGTCTATCCCAGGCATGCCAACGTTATTGTCAACGACGGTTCTGCCAGCGCCCAGGATGTCCTGAAACTGGCTCATCAGATGGCGGTACTCGTCAAGGAGCGCTTCGGCATCATCGCCGAACCGGAAGTCCGGCTGATCGGCAAGGGGATGTCCTGGCAGTCAGCCTGACGAGAAACGGCCAATCGAAAGGAATGGAACGAGTCGGATATGCCACTGTCTTCGCTTCTCATCGTAGGTGTCCTTTTGGCTGCTGCATCTTTTCTTTATTCACCTCGTATTGTGTACAATCCACTTCGTTCCCAGTTTCGATGGTTGCTTTCCATTCTCCGAATGACTTTCCTGGTCTTGGTTTTCTGGTTGTGTTTCAAGCCATTCTTTGTACGGGACGAGCGGGTACAGGTGCCCAACAGGGTTCTTCTGCTCCTCGACGATTCCTTCAGTATGACTCTGGATTCGGGCTTCCAGGGCACTCAAGGACAGACTATCTCCCGTGCTGATTTCATCAGAGACAATATCCTTGGCAAGCACGGTCTTGCTTCACAACTTCAGCGGAGAGGCTTTCAGTGTCAAATCAGAAGTCTGTCCACTGGATCGGTTCTTCAGGATGAAAACGAGTACATGGAAAACGCTCCAATTACAGCCATAGGCGAGGCACTCAGAGACGGAATCGCCCGCACAGAAGATCTGGATACAGACAAGATCGTTTTGGTCACAGACGGATGCAATAACGCAGGCGAGGATCCTCTGAACGTTGTTCAAACTGCCCGTGTCCCAGTTTTCGCTCTTGGAATGGGACAGACGGATCAGCCGACGGATGTGGCCGTCACCGGCTTCGTGGTGCCAGAAAGGGTTTTTCGCGGTCAGGAAGTGGGCATCCATATTGAGTTGGAATCATCCAGTGATGTGGACTGCGCAACAGTACTGCTCTCCACCGAAGGCAATGTCATCTCTTCCGCGACGACACCGATCCGTCAGGGAAAGGCTGCCATAGACTTTGAAACATCATTCGAGATTGAAGGTGTTGTTCTCCTGAAAGCTGAAGTCGTGCCGATCCCCGGGGAATCGCTGACGACCAACAACACTTCTGAACGCGCCATCCACGTCACCAGACAACTGACAAGAGGTTTGATCGTCTGGGGACATCCGGACTGGGAGTTCCGTTTTCTGACGCGGGCATTGAGACAGGACAAGAGGCTTGCCGTCACGACAGCCTGCGCCATGGATGGCCGGCAGACCATCGTAGTTCGCACAGCCGTTGAACAGGACGGCACTTCTGACAGAACGGATTCTGAAAGACTGATGGTGCCTGTTTCACAGGTGATAAGGGAGGAAACACGTCAAGGTCTCGATTGGGTTCTGCTGGGAAATCTTCCTGCATCGGACTTGGGTGCCCAGGGTCTCGACACGATCGCGCACTGGGTCTCTGAATCCGGTGGCAATCTGTTTGTGACAGGAGGTCCCAAGTCTTTCGCCGCGGGTGGCTATTCGGGTACTGCACTGGAGAAGATTCTGCCCGTTGTACTATCAGGTCAGTCGGATTACCAAACAGGTCAACCCGCCATCGAGTTGACGGATGCAGGCCGAGAGCACCTGCCTTTCGCGGCAGTAGCCTCCAATCCCCTTCCGCCACTTTCTGGAGCCAACTCTTTCCAGGCTCTGAAACCCGGAACAGATGTGCTTTTTTCGGTTGCTCAGGCGGCGGAGATTTCTCCCTCAATAGTGACAGGACGTTCCGGTTTGGGACGGGTCTTGGTTTTCGGAGGCTATGGAACATGGGCTTGGCAAATGTATCCATCCAAGACCCAATCACTGGAAATGGGCACTTCTGATATCCATGGGCGATTCTGGCGATCGTTTGTGGATTACTTCAGCGCCGAACCCGGATCATCCACTGTTGCGATCGAGACAGACAAATCGGTCTATGAGCAGGGCTCAGAAGCGCAGGTCTGGGTTGCGATGCCACCATCCATCCTGGGTGCAAGCCCCGAGCCGCAAATCCGCATGAACGTCCAGGATCCTGAGGGAGAGACGGATTCTCTCGTCTTGGGACTGAGGGGTGCCGAGGGGGGAATCTACACAGGGAGATATCGGTTACGCAAAGCAGGAGTACACGTCATTGAATTCCCTTGGGCAGGCAAAACATCAACACGCGAAATCACCGCCGAGCCTGCACGGCTGGAGTACGCCCAGCTCGTCCAGAACGAAGCGATGCTTCGTTCATTGGCTCAAGCGACTGGCGGCGCCTATTTCACCGGACTACAATGGGAACGATTGCTGGAGAGTATCCCTTTGACACACAAGTCTGTCCGACAGAGAAGGTTTGTTCTTGTCGGCCAGCAGCCATGGCTTTTCGGGCTGTTGCTTGGATTGCTCGCAGCAGAATGGATTTTGCGCCGACGTGTCGGGCTTCCATGAGCATTCGCAAGCAGCCGATTTGACCATTCAGGTCTCAGTCGTACCAAGAGACTTCCCTGCCACGACAAGCATTCCTAGAGACTGGAGACTACGTCTACGGATAGGGACAGATTCCTACTTTCTGCCGATTTCAGCAGGGCACTGGCTGCGAAAAACAAACATGAAGACGATTCCAGTCACCAGTGCGATCGCTGCTGATGCATACCAGATTCCTGCGAAC
>JAKQFZ010000710.1 GCA_029558215.1 Candidatus Omnitrophota bacterium | reverse complement strand
CGCTCTGGAACCGCATCTGGAGTACTAGCTCCATTTTGCTCGCGATAGGTGTCGAAGGTCTTGGCCAAATTCAAGACGTCTTCTACGTACTGAGGATCTCGACCTTGCTCCTCACAAGCCTTGGCGTAGGCCCGCAGGGCAATAGAGGCCGCAGGGTCTTTCGCGCCCAGTACAAATCCAGGCCACTCCGGCTGCGAACCGTCTTGCCTCAAAATCAAGTATTTCGGGGCCAACCCACGCGCCCTCCAGAGACCAGTTGTTTTTTTGCTCATCTGCCCTCAGCCTTTCTGCACTTCAGTGCGCACAAAATCAACTCCAAAAGAGTGTTTTGATACAGAACTAATTTTATCCAACCGTTGCAAAGGTTTGTCAAGTTGTGTCATCATTATCGCATGTCACAGAGATACTCGGACGGCGACGGAATGGTCTACATCCTGGCGGAAGAAGATGCAGGCACGCCCACGGACTTGCCTGATGCCCTCAAGCAACGACAAGACGAGTGCATCGCAGCCGGTGGAATCTTTTTTCCAGAACTCAACAAGTGCTGCGATTCGAGCATTGTTACGTCTGCTTACTTCGATCCGACAAAATACTGCGGAGACCCGATTCGAGACAAGCAAGTCAAAGAAGAAGGCGAGCGAAACGAGAAGTGGATCATGGCCAGTGTGGGTGTCGGAGCCATCTTGCTCATTGGTGGTGGCTTGTGGTGGGTCAACAAATCCGCCAAGCGAGCAGAAAACCCGACAGAAGATCCACATGATTTGGATGTTCTGGCCAGGCACGGTGCGTGGTTGACGCAAGAAGACGTCGCCAAGAATCCTCATTCAACCCCTTCCACCTTGCGATACTTGCTGGAGCAGGCCGAATCGAAAAACGACCAAGACTTGTACAGCGCCCTGCTCTTGAATCCCAATCTTCCCCCTGATCTTCGCGCGAAGGCTGAGCAACGATCAACGAAATAGCGAACAATTGGGGGGGCGATTTCAATCAGGTGATCGCACCTTTTGCTTTTTCGAGAATCCTCGTCGGCTAATTCAAAATCTTGGGGAAGATTTCTCCGCGATCACCTCGCCGCAACCTCCGCATTCGTTCTTCGTGGCAAAAGTCCGCCAGAATCCGCCTGATCTGATTGTAAAACGGCGCCTTCTTGACTTCATCTTCGTACAAGAATCCCTTCGATGAACCTCCAATCTTTACCCATACAGCGATGTGACCAAGCGGATCACGACTCGAAAAATTGATCGTCGAACCATCCAAAATCATGCAAGGAAGCTGCATGAATTCGACTTGATCGTCCTCGATGAGGAAAAGACGCACTTTGCCATCCAGCAAAGGCAACTTGACTCGTTCCGACATCTCTGATCGGCTGGTCACTTCGTAACGGGAGACCACCTTTCCTTGGTCCACATGCCGATCCAAGGGGCTTGATCCAAGAGCTTTTCTGCGCATCTCGAACAAGATAACACAGTTCTTGGAAAATGGAATTATGAATGCTGATTTATTCTCTCTTATCGTCGTTGACGATGGACAATTTGCACTTATATTATCTTGTTATGTTGCCAAACTTGCTGATTCGCCCAAATTTGTTCTTGAGGGATGAAGCCGTCGCTGCAAGTCAAGCTGGGTTCAAGTTCGTTCGTCTTCGTACGAATGTCGATGGTGGTCCAGTACTTGGACGCTACAGCGTGATGCCCTTCTACAACGAGCTTGACGATGATCTGAGGAACCTTGGATCATGGCTTTGTCAAAGCAGAAGACAACACGCCTACATCGCTGACTTGTCCGATTGGTCTTACGACCTACGGGAATTCACGCCAAAGACTTGGAGTCGAATTGAAGACATCCCCTCTGGGCATCCAGGCGCCTTTGTCGTCAAAGGTGCTACAAGCTCTAGAAAAGATCGTTGGCTCACTCATATGTTTGCGCCAGACAGGAGTAGCCTTTTGACGGTCTACTCACGCTGTTTGGCCGACTCTTACATTGAAGAGCAAGGCGCATACATTCGGCGCTATGAGCCTCTCAAGACTTTCTTGAAAGCGGTGAATGGCCAGCCAATCACCAACGAGTGGCGCGTCTTTGTGTTGGCTGGTCACGTCGTTGCATCTGGATACTATTGGGCAACTTACGATGATGAAACCAAGGAGATTCGACCATCGACACTCCCTTCCAAGGCGCTTGCTCTCGTTCAGAAAGCCATCGAACTCATCGACAACAAAGCTTTCTTTTACACGGTGGACGTGGCTGAAAAGGAGGACGGAGATTGGATCGTTGTCGAATTGAATGACGGTCAGCAAGCAGGATTGAGCATGATAGATCCATTCGAATTTTATGCTTCGCTGAAGGACACTCTTCTTCTGGAAGATGTGCAAAAGCAAATCCAATACAGGAGGGACAAAACGATCTAAATTATGCATGTGATCTCGAATTCTCCTGGGTAGGAACAAGTCACACGTACCGTGGCCCGCCTCGGCCCAACAACGTATTGACCTGTTGGGAAATTTGGGGGCCAATTCACGACCTTGCTTTCCCCAGGGAGCAATCTGGTTATTGCTCTTTCCAAGAGCTTCAAGTGCTCTGTCGAAAGCATTCTCTTGATTCTCCATTTTGCTCGCAATTTGACGTGCATGTCTTTGCTGGCATTCGTGTTGGACAAAGAAGTTTTCCTCAAGAAAGTATCGCCAAAGTAATCCAATCTAACCCAAGCAACGTCGACGCGCTCGTACCTAGACAAGCAAACACCAGACGTTGGCACCTCAAAGATCAGATCTACGATATGCAAGCTACTTGCAGGCGCCAATTTTGACATGCATCCTCCATTCTCTTGCAATGGATAATCCATGAATATAACAATGGCAATCATTTTCAAACAATGACGTTGACTTATCAAAAGTAGTGGTCAACTCATACGGCAATTGGTAACCAAGAGAACGAGGGTGGATTGGCCATGCGCAGGAATGTTGGAAGCAACCCGAACACGCTCTTGGACACCCTTCGACTCTTGGGCAACGAGGCCACCGAATCCGAGGGGGACGTGCGCGCAGCCGCGAAGAAGGCGCTCGTGAAACGAGGTCTCCCATGAGCCCCGAGCTGGATGCCCTCGTCCAAGAAGCACGCCATCCTGCGACGCCCTTCGAGCGCCTGGAGGAGTTGGCCGAGCATCCCGAGGTGGAGGTGCGCCGCGCGTTGCTGGATAACCCGAACGTCTGTCCCACGAACGAGGACGGCAAGCTCACCACGAGCTTGCTGGTGGAGTTGGCGAAATCGTTGCCCGAGGAAGTGGCGGGGCATCCTCTGTTTGTTTTGCATGCCTTGATCGAACCCGCCGAGGCGATGAGGTGGGTGGTGAGGGATGTGGTGCGAAGGACGGCCGACGCAGGGCTGATCGAGACCCTGTTGCGCACCTGGGGGCCTGACGATGCGGACGTGCGCCAAGCGGTGGCGAAGAACCCGAGCACGCCTGAGGACACCGTTCGAATCCTAGGCAACCAGAAGACCGAATCCGTGTGGTACGTGCGCCAAGGTGTGGCGGCGAACCCCACCACGCCGCCCGACGTCCT
>JAKQFZ010000674.1 GCA_029558215.1 Candidatus Omnitrophota bacterium | reverse complement strand
GGCCAGACCATGGCTGCACTCCATAAAGGCGGGGTCAAGGACGGAAGAGTCGTCGGGGCTGAAGGTGCCATTCCATTCATCGAGAGCCTTGCCGATGACGCTATCAAGCGCTTCCAGGAACAGTGTGAACTGGTCAACATCATGGAATCAGAAGATCTCGGCACCATCGCGGCCAAGATCAACGAACTCAAGGGGAGAGATCCCGGTGCGTTCGCTGCTGATCCCATGGTGGTCGAGGTCAAGGAAGCAGCGGGCGGTGTTGAGACCGCAGTAGCAGGGGTGAATCCCCAGTTCCTTGAAATAGAGCAGCGTCTGGATAAGATCGAGAAACAGATCGAGTTTGCAGATGCCGAAATTGCGCAGCGCGTTGGAAGAAAAGTCGGTCGGGATATTGGTATCCTCTATGGACTGGTGGCAGGGCTCACGGTGTTTGTCCTGCTCCTTGTACTGCTCCCGAAACTTAACGTCTTACTGTAATGGAGGTGTGAAAAAACATGTTCAGATTCGAAAAAGAGCAGCAAGTCTGGGACTTCAACGGCACCAAGATCGGAGGACAGCCTGGTGAATACCCGACTGTACTGGCTTGCTCAATCTTCTATAACAAGCATGAGATCGTGCTTGATGACAAGACCGGAAAGATAGACAAAGCAGCAGCAGAAGCGCTCTGGAACAGGTGCCAGGAACTCTCTGATCTCGTGGGGATTCCGCACTTTATCCAGATCCTCGCTGAATACCCGGCAGCATTCGAGAGCTACATCGACTGGTTCTGCAGTCTTGACAGCAAGACTGCATTTCTTATGGACTCCTCTGTCCCAGCCGCCCTGGCACATGCCTGTAAGTACGTAACCGATACCGGAGTGGCAAACCGGGCCATTTACAACTCTATCAATGGTTCGATTATGCCCGAGAATATCGAAGCACTCAAAAACAGCGATGTGAACTCAGCCATTGTGCTGGCCTTCAACCCCGCCGCCCCCTCCGTAGCAGGAAGGGAGAAAGTACTTGTCGAAGGAGGCGTTGCAGGTCAGACAAAAGGAATGATCCAGATCGCCGAAGAGTGTGGTATCACCCGGCCTATCCTGGATACTGCCGCAACACCACTCGGACTTGGATCGGGAAGTGCATACCGTGAGATCCTCGCGTGTAAGGCAATTCACGGATATCCGACTGGTGGGGCCTACCACAACATGACCGTTGCGTGGACATGGCTCAAGCGCTGGAAGGGATCGAAGAAGAATCCATCCGCACTCGCGGAGTCCC
>JAKQFZ010000667.1 GCA_029558215.1 Candidatus Omnitrophota bacterium | reverse complement strand
ACCGGCTTTGCCTGCAACTGCTGAAGCATGTGCTTGTTTCCAGAATTGCGAAATGTGTTGCGATTGGATGAGCTTGTCGCATCCCTTCTCCTTCTTTTCAAAAGGAATCTCCACAGGTCCCTCAACCGTAAACAAAGTACTCATCTCTACTCCTTTCAAATGCAATGACTGCGTATTCATTCGCGACGGTGCGTTCGCACAAACGCGATAGGTCTTTGTACCGAGGAGTTGTTCCCATCCTGAAAGTGTCTGCCCGTGATGAGCGGGGATATTTCTCCCTCATCCCAACCTTCTCCCAATAAGCTAAAGGGGCAGCAGACTCCCGGGCTTGGGGACTGCAAGGCATCCTTTCCAAGGGCAAAGTTAAACGTTTCGTGTTCTGAAACAGAGTTTGGAATGCAGAAGCTTTCAGACAGACAGACAGACAGACAGACAGACAGACAGAGCAGGTGGCGTGCCAGGATTTGGAGAGGAAGAATGTCGAGCAGGCACACGGCGATCCCAGGGTTGCCCGGCGAGATGATTCGTCCCGCAAAGGAAAACCGGGCTGCGGGCTGCCTTCGCCAATGGACGCAAAACAGCAAGAGAGATTCCTCACTACGCACGAAGACTGAGCCTGCCCTGAGCGAAGCCGAAGGGTTCGGAATGACAACGCCATGAGACTACCATTCTCGGGAGAGCATGTCTTATGTTCAGAGGATCTCGTGTTGTTTGTTGTGCAGATTCCCAAAAACGTTTACTCCCCTAACCTGAACTCCGGATCGATCAGCCTGTCAGTGAGGTTGTCTTCCGTTGAGTATGGTTCAAGAGTAAGACAGAGTCGCAATGAAGTCAAGTTCAATGAGGGTTTCGCAGACTCGCAGTGGCATGGGTCGAGTTGCCCTATCCTCCAGAAAGGGCGCAGCAAGCAGCACCCCTACGTCAAAACGCTGCTCGTAGTGCGGCATTCATGCCGCGATTTCGTTTGCAGTTACGCCGCTAGGCGTGATCTTCTCCCGTTTGTAGTTACCACGTCAGGGGTGATCCGGATATGCGCTTGCGGGCACACTGCAAACGTTTGGGCGATGCG
>JAKQFZ010000658.1 GCA_029558215.1 Candidatus Omnitrophota bacterium | reverse complement strand
GGTGTCAGTGCAAAGGACTCGCGAGCCCAAGTTGTGATGAGACAGAACCGTGCCCAGATGCAACTGAACATGTCCGAAGATCAACAACAGCAATTCAAGAGGATCACGGATGGTTTTGACACTCTCTATGGATCTTCGAATGTTACAGAAGAGCAAAGAACGCAGTTGTGTGATGAGGTGAAGAAGACTCTCTGCGGCTTTCAAGAACCGAGTGAACAAGCGCTTGACCAATTCTGCCTGAATCTGGTCGCCACAGTCATTCAAGGGGAACTATCGCCCAACGAAGCCACGCAGATATACCAGAACGTTCGCTTCTACGTGGAAACCCAGAACGTCACCCAAGAACATGCCGAATGGGTGGTGAACGACTCCAGGCACATCGCCAATTCGTCGAACTGTACCCCCGACCACGCCTTGAAGACCGTATCTTGCGTGCAGCGGGTCATCGAAACGGCTTGGAAAGCCAAGAAAGAAGCGGAAAAAGCTGCTGCCGAGGTTGAGGACGCGACAGCCCAGTAGGCGCTCCTTCTCCTTGCCTGAAGACGTGCTCACAACTCTTCCAGGATGTCCAAGTCACGCGCTTGTTCATCTGGCATCTCTTGGTTTCCCAACGAGACGTCTTCGCTTGTTTCGGCTTGCCCGACTGGGATCCCGAGGCTCCTCACCTTGTCATTTTGACGCTCGACGAGAGAACTCTCTGTGGATTCTGAAGAAGAGAGGGATTCCTCTTTTCTCTCAGACCGTCGCAGGACTTATCCTGAGTCCTTCGGCTTTGCCCAGGATAGAATCCGCCGAAGGGTTCAAAATGAAAAGCATACCCTGTGCAACGGAGCCGATACGCTTCGCGAACAGAAAAAACTTGCATCGAGTTAGTGGATGGGATATATTAAGATAAACTTTAACTTCAGGTTGATAAACCTTGAGGTAGTAAAGATTTGGATAGCACAAAAGTATAGGTTTTCGAGAAGCCTGACATCCTTCGGATTGCCGGTGTTTTGTGCTGTCTTTTTGTCTTTTTCGGGCGGATGTGTTCATCTGGGGGCACCTCTTCGAACGCAACCGCCTCAGGGATATGATTTTGTGTCTTACCGCGTCAGACCGGGTGACACGCTGACACAGATAGGTCAACGGTATGGTACCACGGCGGAAGTCATTGCAGCAATAAACGGTCTTGACAAACCGGACAGACTTCAGGCAAATCAGAGAATCCTTGTCCCCAAGAGGAGTTTTGGTCTCAGTCGTCTCTGGACCAAACGCGGTCAGTTTGTGGTTGTCAAATCCGGAGATACTGTCATCGGGCTGTCCACAGCCCATGGCGTGGATGCACTCGAAGTCATCCGCTGCAACAGAATTCAGGATCCGAAGCGCTTGGCAGTGGGACAGGTTCTCTTTTTGCCTGGCGCTCGACCTGGAAAGGTTGTGGCCGAACCAGCACCGAAGCCGAAGGCACCCAAGCCGAAGCCCTCGCCCGTTGTGGCGCAAGGGCAGTTGGCATGGCCGATAGAGCCGGGCAAGTTTAAGATAACGTCCCGTTTTGGGGAAAGGCATTCCAGTCCCCATCAGGGCGTGGATTTTTCGGCACCCAGAGGAACCACGATCCGCGCGGCGGATGATGGGGTGGTCATCGTTGCCTCAGAGAATCTGGGCGGCTATGGAAAAACGGTCGTTCTGCATCATCCAAACGGCCTTAGAACCGTTTATGGTCATGCGGACACTCTTTGCGTTCGACTTGGACAGTCTGTCAAGCGAGGTCAGAAGATCGCTGAAGTGGGCTCCACCGGTAGATCAACAGGCTTTCATCTGCATTTCGAAGTGCGGGTTTCCGCCGACAAACCGGTTGATCCGATGGGATATCTGACGTCAAAGTAGAGGAGCGGTGGTTTTTCGTGGCACGTTTTGCACCGGGACTTGTGGATGAGATACTGGAGAAGACCGATCTGGTCTCTCTCATCTCCGATCATGTCCCCACTCTCAAGGGTACGGGGGACCGCTTCAAAGGGCTTTGTCCCTTCCATGACGAGAAAACCCCCTCCTTCACAGTCAGCCCCTCAAAAGGACTTTTCTACTGTTTCGGTTGTCGCAAAGGTGGGAATGCGATAACTTTCGTTCAAGAGATGGAAAGTCTGGCTCCCGCTGAGGCGGTCAAGTACCTCGCTCAGCGCGCCGGTGTGACGCTTCGCTATGTTGAAGGTTCGTCACCAGAAGAGGATCATGAGCGCAGAGGACTGTTGGAGCAGGTCGCAGGCTACTATCATCACTGCCTGCTCAAATCTCCTCTGGGAAAACAGGCTCGGGAGTATCTCAGACAGCGGGGGGTTTCCGAGGAAATCCAGGTTCGGTTTCGTTTAGGCTATGCTCCCGCGGCCTGGGATGACTTGTGCAAGCAGCTTCATCGGTGGCAGGTGTCCTTTCCGGATGCCGAGAAGGCTGGTTTGATACTGCTAGGTGCCAAGAGTGGCAACCATTATGGACGGTTTCGGGATCGGATCATATTTCCGATTACGGATGCTTTGGGTCATGTGGTCGGTTTTGGTGGCCGAGCCCTGTCGGCGCAGGATGATGCCAAGTATCTCAACAGTCCAGAGACGGAGCTTTTCAAGAAGGGTCAAATACTCTATGGTCTCTATCAGGCACGGGAAGCGATAAAGAAAGAGAAGCAGGTCATTGTCTCAGAGGGGTACATGGACGTGATTGCCCTGCACCAGTTCGGGTTTGAGAACGCGGTTGCGGTGCTGGGAACCGCCATGACAAATGACCATGTTCGTCGCTTGAAAAGATATACCGACCAGATATTGCTGGTCTTTGACGCCGACCGGGCGGGGCAGAGTGCGGCGGTACGCAGTACTGAAACGCTTTCCCAGAACGATCTTCGGGGGAGAGTGCTCTGTCTGCCCCGAGGAGAGGATCCGGACAGTTTTCTGCGTCAACAGGGACAAGATGCTTGGACAAAGCTCGTTACAAATGAGGCACTTGTACCGTTCGATTTCATGATGAAGCAGGCTCGGGAGAGAAATCCGGGCCCTTCTATAGAGTCCAAGTCAGCGGTCGGGCGTGAGCTGCTCCAGTTCATTGCTGGGTTGCCACGTGCCATGGACCGCAGTTTGCATTTGGGTCTGCTGGCCGCACAACTGGGAATACCCCAGGAATCGCTGGCACGGGATCTGAACGCGCTGCGAGGCAAGCGTGAGGGTGTGGTCAAGCCCCTCGGACAGGGCATGAAGAGCCACGCCTCAACGGCAGCCGATGCGGCCAAGCGTGGATTGGTTGTACTCGTTCTGAATTCCGACTCTGCTTCCCGGATTGGTGGGGAGAGAATTCGGGCTTTGTCGTCTCTGATAGACGATACAGAGCAGCCCGAGACGGTAGTCGATCAGGTTTTTGCGGCGTTAGTCCGGTATGTCAATGAATCAGACCGTTGGGAGGTGGGAAGTTTCGTCGAGTTTTTGGGTGACGAGCAGATCAAGTCGGCTCTTATGGAAATTGTGTTGTCGGAACCTCCGGCGTCGAAGCCTGAGAAACAATGGCAGGACTGTTGTGATACGCTCCAACGCCTGCAAGTGGAACAAGAAATCCAAAGGCAGATACAGGAGTTCCAGAACAACCCAAGCGTGGACTACCTTCGGGAAGGTCAGCAGCAGTACCAGCACAGCATTCAACAACATGAAATGCTGTGGCGGTCAATTTCGGAGACGGAGCCAGGCGATCGAGGCTCATCAGCACAGAGTCAGGTACGAAAACAGCGTGCAGCGAGTTCGGCCGTCGAGAAGCATCAGGATTCAGAGGAGCAAACCTAAATGGCTGTGAAGAAAGCCAAGCAAAGTAAGGCGTCAGACAAACAAACAAAGAAACGCGAAGAGATTAAGCGGTTGGTTGAAATCAGCCAGGAACACGGACATGTCACTTACGATGACATCAACGAGGTCTTGGATGATGAAGACGTCAACTCGGAAGATCTGGACGAGATATTCAGCACACTGGCGGATTTGAATGTCGAAGTTGTGGACGATGAAAAATTCGACGAAGACCATGCCAAGGTGGAGCCTGAAGAGGATCGTGCGGAAGACTCGGATGACTCGCAGGACGCCCTGGAGATTCCCCTCAAACGAGCTGAGGCGGAGGTGCAGTCCCAGGCCAGACCGCCAGACCGCACCAAGGTGGATGACCCTGTTCGGATGTATCTGAGGGAGATGGGAAGGGTTCCGCTGCTGACTCGAGAGCAGGAAGTCGAGTTGGCGAAGAGAATCGAACATGGACGCCACAGAGTGCTGCGAGCCATTGCTGGAGCCCGACTGACTTATCTGGACTTGAAGCGCATCTATGAAAGACTGGAAGCGTCAAAACTCAGGATTGAGGATGCCCTTCAGAACATGACCCTTCATCAGGATGAGATTGAGGAAGAACGTGAGAACATCCTGAAGGACATCTTTGACAAGGTGGAACAGATCCGGAAACTTCAGCGCGAAATCCACCTGACAGAACGCAGGTTGGCACAACCCAGGCTGGGAAAACGACAACGTTCAGAACTGAGCCATCGGATTACAGGCCGTCGCCACAAGCTTGGCAATGTTATCATCTCACTTAATTTCGACTACGAACAGGTGGCACGGACTTCCGAGAAACTGCTCAGTTACAACGAGAAGATCAAGGAGTGTCTCTCGACAATCTTCCAGGCGGAAAGCGCGCTCAGCATGGATTTGGCCGAGATGGTCAAGCAGCATCAGCGGATCGGTCGAATGTCTCCCGCCACTCTGAAGAAGCGTGGAATCACCAAGGAACAGAAGGATACGCTGGACACTTGGGTTTCACGGGCTAAGAAAGCCCGGGAAATCATCAAACGTCTTGAGACCGATTCGACCCTGACGAGTGATGAGATTGACAAGGTCTGCAAGCAGATTCGCGAAGGCAAACACCTGGCACATATCGCCAAGATGGAGGTGGTGGAAGCGAATCTTCGGCTCGTTGTCTCGATAGCGAAGAACTACACCAACCGAGGACTTCAGTTTCTGGATTTGATCCAGGAGGGCAACATCGGTCTCATGCGAGCGGTGGACAAGTTCGAGTATCGGAGAGGCTACAAGTTTTCAACGTACGCCACTTAGTGGATTCGTCAGGCGGTCACGCGCGCCATTGCAGATCAGGCGCGGACGATCCGAATTCCTGTTCACATGATTGAGACGATCAACAAGATGACGAGGATTTCGCGGCGACTTGTTCAGGAATTCGGTCGGGAACCGACTCCTGAAGAGATCTCCGCGCGAATGAACATGTCGGTCGAAAAGGTTCGAGGCGTCTTCAAGATCGCCCAGCAACCGATCTCCCTAGAAACGCCCATCGGAGATGAGGGAGACACGCATTTCGGGGATTTCATCGAAGACAAGAACGCTGTGTCACCTGCCTCAGCAGCCGAGGATCTGATCATGCAGGAACAGGTGGAATCGGTCCTGAAGACACTTTCGCCACGTGAGGAAACGGTGCTTCGGCTTCGCTTTGGGATCGGAGACGGCTATCAACGAACCTTGGAAGAAGTTGGCAACCGCTTTGGCGTCACTCGTGAGCGTGTCCGACAGATCGAAACCAAGGCGCTGAAAAAACTTCGACATCCGACTCGATGCAAGAAACTGCGCGACTTCATCTAGGAAGGCGCGTCTATCGCTTCTTCGGATATAGATTTGTTTCAGGCGGGAATGGTTGAGAGCGGCTTGAGCGTTCAAAACTTTCCCGCCTTTCTTTCGGGGCGCAGACATTGACTTGCAGGCAAATACTATCCGACCAAAATCCTTCCTGCATTGACACCCTCCGAGGAGGGAATTCTCGGCCACAGGCTGTCCAGCGTTGCGGTGACTCGAGTTGACTGGTACTCTTCAGAGAAACCGGACTCCGGATGAGGCGGTTTCTCTTGCGAGCAAGCACCGTACAGGAGTGGGCATAGCCACACGCCCGCAGGCGAATGCCTGCTCCGAAGAGACTACTACGCACTGAGGTGGGATGTGAGCATCTATTTTTTGAAGTTGACTGTTCTTGCCATGCTGGGCGTTCTGCTTTCTTTCTGGCCGACCAGAGAGGCCTGTGCCAATGACGGCAATGAGGAACCTGAGAGATGCCCAACGCTCTCATCGTCACTTCCCAAGGCGGCGTCGCCCTGCGCTGATCTGCATTTGGGATTTGTTGCCCACTGGGCGTGGCGTCCCGACGTTCAGGAATATCTGGCGTCAGGTTCGACCTCCATGTTAATGAACCTGCTGTGCTGGGGAGTTACGGACAAGGAAAGACAGATCGTGGACTTTCGACCGGCTGAGGCTTGGCTGGGAGATTTGTACCGAAGCGGCTTGAAGGGTGTTCTGATCATTGATACGTCGCTGCATCATTCCAGCATCGGATGGCGCTCGGAAATCACCAAGAGCCTGCAGGAAAATCTCTGCGACAACTTTGGCAATCAGACGATCTATTCGAGTCATCTCTCGCCGAAGTTTCGGCAGATGGTTCAGCAGTACATTGAGGATTTGACGTGTTGGACGATGAAGAACGATGTCGAGCACAGAATTGTGGCGTACACCAACGGTGCAGAAGTCTTCTTCCCCGGGATACTCGATCACAGTCGCTTCGCCGTTGAGGCTTTTCGGATATGGCTTCTGGAAAGATACGGTTCGTTGGATACGGTCAATGAGCGATGGGGTGCGGGGTTTCGATCCATTGACGAGGTCGAAGCGCCACGGTTCTTTCGTCTGGGACACAGTGCGGTTGGCCCGGATACATTCTTCTGCAAGGACTGGAACGATGGCGCTTGGGCGAGCACGTTCGAGAGCATCGAGCCAGGTGCCGAGTATTGCGCGACGGTGCAAGTCAAGACACAAGACGCGTTGGATTACATGGTGGCGCTCAATATTGCGTGGACGGCGGACAACCACGCACCGTCTGTCGAGCCTCTGGACGCAACGGTTGATACCGGTGGAGAATGGAGACAACTTCGTTTGAACGCTACTGCGCCTGACTGGGCGCAAAGAGGAACGCTCAACCTGGTACTGAAAGGGTCAGGAACCGCGTTGTGGAAACAGCCTTCCGTTCGGAAAGTATCTTCACCTCTCTCAGGAGGAGACCGTCATCTCAAATGCGGTGAAACGGACAGAGAACTTCTTGTCAATCCGGATTTTTCGGTCAAAAGAGGACAGGTGGATCCATTGGGTTGGTCTAAGACCGTCTGGCACGGACAGTTCCAACACAGTTTGGTGAGACTAAAGCGTGAAAAGACACGAGCGCTCTCCCTTTCTGCATCTGCACCCGAATGCGGATACGGGAATCCCTCGGCTGTCTGGTATGACTTTGACACATTCTCGATGGAATCATACGCGGCAACGATGGATCACTGGGCGGTGGAAATAAAGAAGTGCGATCCGAGCAGGGAAGTCATGCACTATCTGGGCTTCAACCTTGGGCTTCTCGGTCAATGGGATGATCTGAGTCTCACGCAGCGTCCTGATATCTTCCTTGCGAACTCACCTCATACGGATGTCTGTGGGCTTCAACTGTGCGCGGGCAAAGGAGACTATCACTATGCCACCATTACGCTCGATCTCGCCAGGAAATACGGGAAGCCGATGGTTGCCACAGATCTTCAGGATTTCACGCACGGCCTTTATGTTGGCTTCAACTCTCTGAACCGTACTTCGCTGGCCTGTGTCGCTCATGGCATGAGTGGGTGTTACTACTACTGCTGGGAAGACCCTTCGCCTGATTACAGTTGGCATCCTACGTGGACAAAAGCGGACACGTCTCGAATGGTTGGGAACATGAGAAAGGCGCTTGAGTTTACCAAGGGTGCTCGCGTCAAGACGGATGTCGCCTTTGTTCATCCGGTACAGCCCTATTGCGAGGCGGATCCAGGGGGACAGAAGTCGGATATGCTGGACTGTATGGGGTGGTACAAAGCCGTTCAACAGGCCGGTCTCTGCGCCGACGTGTACACGCCTTACGAACTGACGCGAAGCAACACACCAGCGTTGGATAACTACCGTCTCGTCGTCCTCCCCGACTGTCCCATGCTGCCGAAGGAAGCCGCATCAAGACTTGTCGCCTATGTCGAGAGGGGAGGCTTCCTGTTGCTCGCGGGACGAACACCATTAACAGACGAGGCCGGACGACAACTGGATTTCCCTACTCCGCCGCCACAGGCCAAAAAGGACCCGCTGACAGGTACTGTTCGTTGGGAGTATGGTTCGGGAACCCTTGTCCGTAAAAGTTCCACGGAAGGGCGAACCTATCTGGGACCCGTGCGCCGCTATCGGGTTGCCGGCAACACACCCCCTCTGTTTCTTCCTGATGGCGACTGGACTTGGCCCAGACAGGAGGGACTTGCACTGCTTGCCCTTATTCGACAAGTGGCTGCTTCCGCAAACGCACTTCCTTCCGTTCGCATGGAGACGTTCGCTCCTTCGGTCGAGATAGTTGTGCAGCAAACAGAAGAGGATCTACGCATCTTCTTGATTCATACAGCTCCGGGGATGCGCTGGAATGACCGCTTGGTGCTTTCCTCTTCACCGGCGTCGGAACCGAAAGTCTGGGCTGATTTCGAAGAGCGTCCGGTGAAGATCGAGACCAATGACTCAGGGGAGTCCGTTCTGGTGCTTCCCGCGTTCAGTGACTGCTGTACGGTGCAATGGTGAAATCCGCAGTGAGTTGACGGAGAGGAGAAGACAAGATGAATCGTCGTGAGTTTGTCAAGGTGCTGGGCTGGGGTGCATGTGTGGCTGTTGCGAAGTCGGGTTGGGCAATGGGGAGAAAAGTGCCCAGCAAGCCCAATGTGATTCTCTGTATGGCTGACGACCAAGGCTGGGGAGATATGGGCTACAACGGACATCCTGTTCTGAAGACTCCCAACTTTGACGCCATGGCCTCAGAAGGAGTCCGGTTTGATCATTTTTACTCTGCCGCTCCCGTCTGCTCTCCGACACGTGGCAGCTGCATGACAGGACGTCATCCGAATCGTTTTGGGTGCTTCAGCTGGGGCTATCCACTTCGTCCTCAGGAGATCACGGTTGCCAAAGCGCTCAAGAGTGCGGGCTATGCGACGGGGCACTTTGGCAAATGGCATCTCGGTTCGGTCTGCAAAGGAAGCCCTGTGAATCCGGGCGCAAGTGGCTTCGATGAATGGTTTTCATCGCCGAACTTCTTTGACGTAGACGCGGTTCTGAGTCGCGAAGGGACTGCAGTTCAGACGCATGGCGAGAGTTCCATGGTTACGGTGGATGCAGCACTGGAGTTTATTCGCGACAAGGCAGAGCACAAACAGCCCTTTCTTGCTGTCGTATGGTTTGGCTCTCCGCACGATCCCTACGTGGCACTTGACGAAGACAAAGCGCTTTACCCAGACGAACGCCCACAACTCCGTAGCTACTATGGTGAGATTACCGCTATGGATCGCGCTTTTGGAAAGCTTCGAAATGAGCTGGGGAGTTTGGGAATCCGCGACAATACGATTCTCTGGTACTGCAGTGACAACGGTGGTGTCAGCAAGGTGAGTGTCACTGGTGGAAGAAAGGGGAAAGGTTCGATATACGAAGGCGGGCTCAGGGTTCCCGCACTGCTTGAATGGCCTGCAGCATTTCCAGAACCTTTTGTGACCGATTTGCCTTCCTGTACCAGCGATTTCTATCCTTCGCTTTTGGACAGCGCCGGTGTGAGGATCAAAGGTCAGCCCCCCTTGGATGGAATCAGTCTCCTGCCGTTGCTTCGAAAGGGCAGCGCCAAGCGTCCTCGACCGATGGGGTTCTGGGACTATGCTGCGAAAGGCATCAGGACTCCCTCGAAGGAATGGATGGCCGAGATGCTGCAAAAGCAGATGGCTGGCCAGGATGAAACCGACCCGACGCGGCTTCTCATGGATGCAGCGGTGATCGAGAAGCAATACTCTGAAGAGGATTACCCTGGGCACGCGGCATGGAATGATGGAAACTGGAAGTTGCATCGCATCACAGACAAGTCGGGCAGCATTACATGGGAATTGTACAATCTCAGAGAGGATCCCGAAGAGCAGAGAGACGTTCTTCCAAACAATGCCCGTCGGGTGAAGCGGATGCAGCGCGAACTGCATCAGTGGCTTGCATCGGTTACACGAAGCCTGAATGGGAAGGACTATTGAAGGACTCGGAACAGGGTGACACCTTGTTCTTCCCAGATGGGTTCGAGCCACTGCCTGTTCTCGATGAACTGCTTGTATCGTTCGAATAGGGGACTCATGGTCGCCTGCCGCTCAAGAAACTGTCGTTCCTCGACGCTGTTGAGATTCCTTCCCTGGTTGCGTGCGGTCTCCAGGCACTGCAGGGCTTGAGCCTCAGGCAGGAACTGAAGCAGAAACCACGGCGAGAAATAGAGGCTCAACTCTTTCTCATTGTAAAGGACATAGCCGATCCCTTCCGCGCGCAGGCGTTCCAACAACTCCAAGTTGTCCCGAGTCTCTCGAAGCCAGCGTACTATCACCGGAGTGTCAAACCAATCGGATGCGACATAGTCCACTGGGCAGTACATACCCCGATGCTCCCCGATGAACAGCACTTTGTCGCTGTCCGAGATGTTGTCATCGGAAAGTTTCTCGAGTTCCATGAATGCAGGATAGTAGTCCAGTCTCTTGGCGAGGAATCCTTCTCGACCAATGGTGTTGGTGAGATACTCACCAGGGAAATGGCGGCTGAAAAGAGAATGCGCAAAGGATGCGTAATTGACAAGCATTCCAATCGCGAAAACCCAGGCAACGCTCTGCCCCCAGAGGCCGCGTTTTCTGAGGATGGGATCCGCGCAGATTCCGATACCAAGACTGAGAAAAGCCAAGGGAAGCAGGAGAAATCGGGTATCACGATAGGTGTAAGCCCAGAACAAGAAGAGGCACAGACCCAGAAGCAGGATTCTTCGAAGCACCCCCGATACTCTCTTGGAGACGATTACAAAGAGAGTTGCTGGCAGGAAGACGGTTCCAACAGGCCAGCCACCAAAGTCAACGGCATTGATCGTGATGCGCCACGGAAGCGTGAGCAAGTCCTTCGTTCGGCTCCAAAAGTCCAGTCCCCCCGTCTGGTAAAGACCGCCCTTCAGACTCATGTGAAACTTATAGAGTGCTGTGTTGAGTGCGTTCCAGTTGCCGTGCCCAAGAGATTCACCAAGAAGCGGATAGATGGGGTTCCCAAACAGGATCAGGTTCTTCAAATACCAGGGCATTCCGACGAGAAAAGCCACCAGACAGAAGGTGAGCAACGATCTTACGGTCTGGCGAGTGTCGTTGCGCGCGTGCTCGCGCTTTCTGAGGACAAGATAGAGCACCCAAATGAAGAGAAACGCTGCAAAGAAAACCGAAGTGTACTTGATCCCAAGACACAACCCCAAGAGAACACCGGCCAGACGCAGATGAGAATTCCTTGAGGAGTCTTTCCAACGCTCTTCCGAAATTGTCAGGGCATGTACCGCTGCCAATTGGTATGCAGCCAACGCAACTTCGATAAATGCCCAACCCGCAAGGATGGGTAGAAATGGTGAGGTGGCCAACAGCGCAGTTGCGAGCAGTCCAGGCCGAGCGCCGCACAACCTTTTGCCCAAGAGGTAGACTAGTGCCAAAACCAGCAGAAGAGATCCGAAATGAATCAGCCCTGTGGCTTCAGGAGACTTGAACAGGATCGCTACCGCATAGATCATTTCCACCATGAAGGGGAAATTGCTGAATGAACTGTGTGGCAGTTCCACCCATCCGTTGTGTCTCACATAGACTTCAGGGACAGCAAGGTGATAGCGCAGCGCGTCCGACTGGCAAGGAGGCTGAATGGCTGCGAGAAGACTCGGAACCAGGACTGCGAGAACAAGCATGGGGATGAAAATCTGAAAGAAAAACCGATTCCCGATTCGGTGTCGTTTTCGCGGTTGAAGGTTTTCGATGTGAATTCGTGACCACCAGAATTCCAGCAGGTGCTCCAAAGGTTTGGCGCTCCAGACCGCAAGAAGTGCCAACGCCACAAGCACCGTCGCAGGGCTGAACAGTTGAAGCAGACACAGCGCAGCAACAAGGTAGGCAATCCCACCGAAGCCCAGGAGTGTTGCAAAACAAAGAAACTCCGATGCCGAGACTCGACCGGTTACCTGTGGTGACTCGAAACCAAGAGAATCCGCCTCATGGCCTGGCAGCCGCAGAAGACTCCAAAGGCGACTCCCCACGCCAATGGCAACAAGCCACAGTGAGCCCAACACCATAAGCGGTCGAAGGTAGACGCACCAGAGGAAGCAACCCTGCCTGAGAAAGGAGTACTCGCACAGGACAACTCCACAGAAGGCTGCCACGAAGACCGCCACAGCCAACTTGATTGGGAACCGGAATGTACCTTGTCTATTTCCCATTGCGTAACTGCCTAAACGTGTGACCTATCCTCTGCAGGACGGTGAGTGTTGATACAACAATTAGGATAACGATAGCCGGTTTCATCACCCCGAACAACAGACCAGCTAGAATCAGTACGATTCTCTCCGGCCGCTCCGCGAGACCAACGTCACAGCGC
>JAKQFZ010000644.1 GCA_029558215.1 Candidatus Omnitrophota bacterium | reverse complement strand
ACTGCATTGATTCTATAGCCTTCCCTTGCAAAGAGTGCCGCCATCAATTCCCAATTCCCGAAATGCGCAGTCACAACGATCACTCCCCTTTTCTGTGCCAGGCCGTCTCTCAGATTGTTTTCACCTTCGATACGGACATCCACATAACGAAACAGTTTTGAGGGTTCATTGAGATAGATAAGCTCGACCAGACTGCGTGCATAGTTGCGAACTGCATCCCGTGCAATGATCCTAAGTTCTCTGGGGTCTCTCTCACTCCCTAGTGCGCGCTGGAGGTTTTCAAGAATGCGGTTTCGCCTGTTTCTGAAGAGGAGGAAAACGGTTGGTGCCAGATGCTCAAAGACCCAGAGCATAGCAGGAAATGGAACAAGACGGATCGACCAGGCAATTGGAGGTACGAGCACCCCTAATGTTTTGCGCAGAATCCTTCTGGAAAACCGTCGTGATGATCGTATCTTCAAGAGTAGCAGTATCTTTCGCTCTGTCTGTTCTTTCCAAAGACAGTGCAAATCTACATGAAATCACTAAAGCCTTCAAGAACATAAATCGCAGAAGAAAGAAACAGATTGTGACGGTATATGAGCGCCATGAGAACCGATCCCGGCATAGTTGACGCCGTGCTGAGATCCTTCGACGGTGCGAGTAAGGGAATCGCCTAACTACGTCTAACCTGAGGGTCCCTGGTCACAGGTGTTTTTTTTGGTTGCAAAAAGTGTTACGATGCACTAGAGATCATTCGTTAGTCAGATGTTTTCTAAAGGCGCTGTTGACGGGTTTTTGGAAAAAGATGGAAGAAGAGCCTTCTCGAGGGGCTTGTGCGATAGAGACATTCCGAGGAATCATTCCCACAGTTGTGACAAAATGATGTGAGGTCGAAGGAGTTTTTATGCTTCGCTTAACTCCCCCAGAGTCCATTGCAGCAAAACTTTCTGAGGAGTCCATCCAGGACTCTGACATTCTGCTCTGCACCCACACGGATATCAATCACTTTGGTCGCTACGAGCCACAGTGGCTTGTCGTCACCAAGAACGCGCTTCTGTTGCTTGAGGAAGGCGAACCGGCGCAGCTGATTTTCAGAATGAGCCTTTCCGATGCAAGTGAATACCGATGTCGCGCCGTGATTGGCTCAGGAATTCTTGAGGCTCGTGTAGATGGGATGTACGTAGACATCCTGCGCTACAGCAACCGTTTTGCGGATCGTTTTGAGCGCATCGCCAAGAAACTTGATCGGCATCTTCATGGTGAGGACATCCGCATTGCCGAGGAAGATGGAAGCGACTCGCGACGATGTCCGAAATGTCAGATGATGCTTCAATTTGCCGGAGACGTCTGTCCTCGTTGTGTGGACAAGGGTGTCGTTCTGTCCCGAATGTGGAGCCTGATGAAGCCCTACCGGATGGCCGCAGTCGGGATTATGGCTCTTTTGGTTCTGGGCATTTGCCTGGACCTGGTTGGACCTCAACTGACTCGTTACATGGTTGATCATGTCTTGCCGGGAAGTCCAGAGGCTGCAGAGAAGTTCCAGAATGATCCAGATCTGACGGCTGCACATGTCGTGATGCTTATCGAAGTTGTCTTTGTTTTGGCTGGCGTTCAGATTCTGCGCATGGTGATCAACATCTTCAACGGCCGTTTGGGCAGCAAGATAGGAACCTCAATTACTTTCGACATGCGTGGACGTTTGGTCAAGCACTTGCAGCAGCTTTCGGTCGCCTACTATGATCGCCAACAAGTGGGCTCACTGGTAGGGCGTGTCGCATATGACACCGAGTCTCTTCATGGTTTTGTCAACCAGCTTACCGGTGGATTCCTGTTTCAGGTGATCATGCTCCTCGGGGTCGGGGTAATGATGTTCCACATCAACACGAGGTTGGCTCTGTACACCTTGATCCCTGCGCCTCTGGTCACCGCCGGTAGCATTATCTTCTGGAAGCACATCTATCCCCGGTACTACCGTTTCTGGGATGCTTCCAGCAAGCAGGCTGGGATGCTTTCGGGCATTCTCTCCGGTATCCGAGTTGTCAAATCCTTTGGACAGGAGCCACGTGAAACGGAACGGTTCACCCAGGCCAGTGGTCGTCTTCGAGGCAACCGATTGGGTGTGGACTACGCCGCTTCGACATTCAACCCCATCATGGGTCTGGTGTTTCAATTCGGAGGGTGGATCGTCTGGTTTGTTGGTGGTCGAGACGTGCTGTCAGGAACCATGACCTTGGGAGAACTTATGGCTTATTTCGGCTATCTGTGGATGTTCTATGGCCCGCTTGGACACTTGACCCAGTTCACCAACTGGCTCACGCAGTTTGCCACACAAGCACATCGCATCTTTGAGATTCTCGACACTCCTGTCGAGATTACAGATCCGAAGCAGCCTATCAGCATTGAGCCGGTTAAGGGCAAGATTGAATTCAGGCGTGTCACTTTTGGTTACAGCCGCCATACCCCCATTCTGAGGGACTTGGACTTGGTCATTGAGCCTGGGGAGATGATTGGCATTGTGGGCAGGAGCGGCTCTGGAAAGACGACCATCGTAAACTTGATCTGCCGTTTCTATGATGTGGATGAGGGTTCGGTGCTCATTGATGATGCCGACGTTCGGGATATCCGAAAGGAGGAGCTCAGGAGCCTCGCCGGAGTTGTCCTGCAGGAACCTTTCCTTTTTCGTGGGAGCATCTGGGAAAACCTGACCTATGGCAAGCCCGAGGCTTCGGTTGAAGAAGTATTGCTTGCTTCAAAGGCAGGGAATTCCCATGACTTCATCATGCGCTCCGCCTATGGTTACGATACGTGGGTAGGCGAGCGTGGGGCGGGTCTATCTGGCGGTGAAAGACAACGCGTGAGCATCGCTCGTGTGCTCTTGACCGATCCCAGGATCCTCATCTTGGATGAGGCAACCAGCAGCGTTGATGCTGAGAGTGAAGCCTCAATCCAAGCGGCACTGGCGGAAGTGGTCAAGGGGCGAACGACCATTGCCATCGCGCATCGGCTGAGCACGCTTCGCAACGCCAACAGAATTCTGGTCGTTGACCACGGAGTCATCGTTGAATCAGGAAGGCATGATGAACTTGTTGCCAACGATGGCCTGTACGCAAAACTTGTCCGCATTCAAGGACAGGTCTCTGCACCGACAATTCAGCAATTGGCTGTTCAGTCTGAAGAGGACGAAGAAAAAGAAAAGGCAGAAGAAAGAGAACGCGAGAGAGCTGAGGCAAAGAAGACCGGGCCTCTTCCAGATATCTCCAGCCACCATCCAAGGTGGTTAACGCCCGAGGTCGCTCATATTCACATTGGAAGACTGGGAGCACTGCATGTCTCAATCCAGGGAGAGGAGATTTACGGCGGAGTCTTTGCTGTGCGTTGTCTGCCGATTAGTCATCCCTGGGAGTTCATTTCTCTGCGTCATTTCAATGAGGATAAACGGGAGACTGAAATTGGCCTTATCCGGAATCTGAAAGATTGGCCTGAGGAGATTCAGAACCTCATCCGGCAATCGCTTGGCAAGAGGTATTTCGTTCATACGATTCGCTCCATCGAGAGCATCGAACAGATTCAGGGCTATCTGAATTTCAAGGTGGAAACCGACTTGGGACCAATGGAGTTCATGCTGCGCTGGCAGGGGGATCGTGCCCACGACTATGGGCCTTCGGGCAAAATGCTAATAGACACCGAAGAGAACCGATATGTCATCGCAGATGTGGAGGCGCTTGCAGAGTCGGAACGGGCGCTGTTTCTGCGTTTCATCTACTGGTAACGGAGGACGCTATGGACAACCGATTCTCCCGGCGTGATTTCACAAAGACTGCTGCCTGCTCAGGCCTTGCCTTCTTGCCCTTTATGCGCAAGAGCGATGAGAAGAGATCTCATCCGAAACGGGGCGCCACGTTTCCGCTGTGCCTTAACAGCAGCACCATAAGGCCGACGGCCGTAAGAGACAAGATTCGTATTGCCGCAGAGACAGGTTGGGATGCAATCGAACTGTGGATGGATGACCTGGAAAAGCATGAGGCGGAAGGCGGCTCACTCAAAGAGCTTGGAGTCGAGATCAAAGAACGAGGCCTTTTCGTTCCGAACGTTATCGGCCTTTGGAACAGCATTCCTGCGACAGAGGCAGAGTTTGAGGAGTCTCTTCCTGCCACTCGCAATCGGATGCGCATGGCTTCGGAAGTTGGGTCAAATCATGTTGCGGCGATTCCAACTCCGGATCGCGCTGATTTTGATCTCAAGTGGGGAGCGGATTGTTACCGCGAGCTTCTTAGGATAGGACGGGAGGACTACGGCATCACCGTCGCTATCGAATTCGTTGGTTTCTTCAAGGGAGTCCATCGTCTTGGACAGGCCTGTGCAATGGCGATAGACGCCGATGATCCAAGCGCCTGTCTCATTGCCGACACATTCCATTTGTTTCGGGGAGGTTCGGGTTTTCACGGAATCAAACATCTCAATGGAGCACTGATCGCCGACTTTCACTGGAATGACGTTTCAGACGACGTTCCAAGGGAGCAGCAAGCCGACGAACACCGCCTCCTTCCGGGAGACGGTATTCTTCCCCTTGGAGAGATACTGCGAGACCTTGTCGAAATCGGCTATCAAGGACCCCTGTCTCTGGAAGTATTCAGAAGAGATCTGTGGAAGCAGGATCCAAGATCAGTCGCTGAAGAAGGTCTGAGAAAGATGCGTGAGTGCGTCGCTCAGGCTCTTGCCTAATCGTTGTGCCCCTTTGCTACCTTTCGGAGCGCCTTCTCGCGTATTGAAGCCAGATGGACTCCAACTTCTCGGCGATGCTTCGCCAGCTGTAGCGCTGCTCGACAAGCTGTCGCGCATTTGCCCCCATTCGATGGCGGAGCGACGAATCGTCCAGCAGTTTGTTTACTGCCGATGCGAACTGTTCCGGAGTATCAGCAAGCATAATGTGCTCGCCATTGACACACTCAATTCCTTCTGCGCCCACTGAAGTCGAGACGACCGCCTTACCATAGGCGAATGCTTCAAGAATCTTCAACCGCGTTCCGCCACCAGCCAGGAGAGGCACAACAAAAACAGCGGCCACTTTGACATAGGGCTCGACGCTTTCAACATAGCCGGTCACTTGAATCCTTGGATCGCGCTCTCCCTCTGCGATGAGCCATTTGGGGGGATTCATCCCCACTACCGAAAAACGAACGCGAGGATGTTGCTCGGCTATCTTGCCAAATATCCCTCGAAGGAAGAATGCTACTCCATCACTGTTAGGTGCGTACTGCAATCCTCCGGTGAAGCAGAGCGATTGCTCGTCATCCTCGCAGCAAGCTCGAATGTTTTCAGTATCTGCTCCATTCTCGACGACCTCAACAGGAAGATTGGGGAATCGAACTGAAAGAGCCTTCGCGCTCTGTTCTGAGGGGACAAGGATACAATCGAACCTGGGGAAATAGCGCGATTCCTCCCTTTGCCAACGCAGACTCTCTCGGAATGCGTACATCCGCCGAAAGGGATTGCTCGGAGTATGAGCATCTCGGAAGTACTTGGTGGAGTAGGTATCCTGTTCGGAAAGGATGAGCGCCGCACTGTTGTTTGGCAAGATCGTGTCGCGGTAACGTGCAAGAAAGGAATAATCAATCTGGATGATATCGTACTCATTGTTCTGGTGCATTTGTTGAAAGAGATGCCAGAGCGTTGCGTCAAGGTGCTTTGCTGCCTGATAGGGAACGAATCCGAGGAGAGTTTTGGCAACTTTCTGGACACCGCGAACAGAGGGAAGGGGAACACATTCCGCACGCCGGCAAAACTCGCGCATCTGATGAATGCCATCCATTCTTCGCTCATCTGAGGCGAAGCATAGAAGATCGATATCGTGTCTCTCACTCAGATGCTTGAGGAGACTGTACTGACGAATCGGAAATCCTCCGTGAGGTGGAAAAGGACACTCGGGACAGAGATTCAGGACACGGAGTCTATCCATTTTCCCTTCGACCTTTCAGGTACTGCTCCTGGTAAATGTTTTGGATTCTCTCCACATGTGTTCGGATGTGGAAGCGATCCTCAAATAGTCTGAGCGCGTTTCCACCGAGTTTCTGGATCAGACCCTCCGATGAAGCAAGGCGCTCAATGGCTGACGCCAACGCATTCGGGTCACGTGCTGGTACTATCAGACCGGACTTCTGATCGTGTACGGCTTCCGCGCTTCCGTCAACTTCTGTGGCGATGCAGGGCTTTCCAGAGGACAGCGCCTCCAGAAGCACCAAAGGAAGACCTTCCCACAGCGAGGGAAGGACCAAAAAATCACAAGCCCACAGCAGTTCCCTCACGTCCTTACGAAAACCCAGAAAAGAGACTTG
>JAKQFZ010000642.1 GCA_029558215.1 Candidatus Omnitrophota bacterium | reverse complement strand
AAAAAGATGGAGCAGATGGCGCAAGAGATTCAGCAGGGCAGATTGAACCAGGCAGCGGGACGAGCTGACCAGATCCAACAGCAGCTGGAGAACCTGCAACAAAGGCTTGCTTCTGCATCAGGACTCGAGGACAAACTCGAGGAACTCAAAGAAGAACAGAGAGCTCAACAGGAATCTTCACAGACCAAGGAGCAAGCAAGTTCAGCAACCAACAAGAACATGACGGATCCTGGTGCGGGAGGATCCGATCAGGAACAAGGCAATGATGAAACCAACGGTCCTCGATACAGGTTGGAGGGTTTCAAAATGGATTTCACAGGCATTGGAGATGTTGACGAGCGGGGGGACTCCTCTTTCCAAGGTTCTGATGACCTTCGTGCCTGGGAGGATGAGAAGGTACCAGCACAGTATAAGTCAGTTGTGAAAAGGTACTTCGAGTCTCTCTCCTCAAAGGAAAAGTAGAACACACTGGACTACCTCATTGAGCACTATGAAGTTTGATGTAATTGTTGTCGGCGCTGGCCATGCTGGATGTGAAGCAGCAAGCGCCAGTGCAAGGCTGGGGCTTGAGACACTCCTGGTTACTCTTGATCTGGACAAGATCGCCCAGTTGTCCTGCAATCCTGCCATCGGGGGATCCGCCAAGGGACAGATTACACGCGAGATTGACGCACTCGGCGGAATCCAGGCGCGCATCACCGATGCAACAGCAATTCATTTCAGAATGCTTAACACACGCAAGGGGCCTGCCGTACATGCCCCAAGGGCACAGGTGGATCGCTGGGAGTATCAGAAGGTCATGAAACTTGTCCTTGAGAATACTACGAAACTCCATCTCTATCAGGCCGAAACGGTTGCTTTGGTAGTAGAGCAGGGAATTGTCGGTGGGGTTTTCCTAAGGACAGGTGAGTGTATCAAGGCCTCTGCGGTTGTTCTCGCACCAGGGACATTTCTCAGAGGTTTGATTCATGTTGGTCTGAACTCTTACGAAGGGGGGCGCGCGGGGGATCTTCCGTCAGTACCTCTCGCGGACAATCTTAGACAACTTGGTTTCAAGGTCGGACGTCTGAAAACTGGGACCACTCCACGTCTGGACGCCCGCTCGATTGCATTTGAGAGTCTTGAAGAACAGCCGGGTGATGAACCACCGGGACATTTCTCGTTCTTTGGGAAAGAGAAGATAAGAAATCGTGTCAGGTGTCATATCACCTGGACAAACCCAGCGACGCATGAGATTATCAGGCACAATCTTGATCGATCCCCACTTTATACTGGGAAGATAAAGAGCAGAGGCCCTCGGTATTGTCCTTCCATCGAAGACAAAGTCATGAAATTCCCGGAGCGCGAGAGACATCAGGTCTTTCTTGAGCCTGAAGGTGCTGAATCTCAGGAAGTCTATGCAAATGGCTTGTCTACGAGCCTACCAGTTGACGTTCAGCAATCCTATCTCCAAACGGTTCCAGGCCTTGAGAACGCAGTCATCCTTCGGCCTGGATATGGGATCGAATACGATTTCGTTGAGCCCACTGAACTCAAACACACACTGGAGACAAAAGCAGTCACCAACCTTTACCTTGCGGGTCAGATTAATGGAACGTCCGGTTACGAGGAAGCTGCCTGCCAAGGCCTGATCGCGGGAGTGAATGCAGCCCGAAAGATCCTGGGAAGGGAAGAGATCGTTCTCAACCGTTCCGACGCATATATTGGGGTTCTGATAGATGATCTTGTCACCAAAGGTACGCAGGAACCGTATCGCATGTTTACTTCTCGAGCGGAGTACCGCCTGATCCTGCGGCAGGACAACGCCATCCTGCGCCTTGGGCAAATGGCTGAGGAGATTGGCCTGCTTACGTCTGAAGAAGTGACTCACTCCCACCAACTCAGAGACGCTATCTTCTCGGAACGAAAGCGCCTTGATGAGACCACTGTCCGACCCACGGAAGAGGGCAATCGTTTGCTCACCGAGGCTGGGGCAGATCCGATGCATGAACCCGTGAAGGCGTCGCAGCTGCTTAGACGGCCACAGGTCTACTATGGTTGGCTGCCAGTGTTTGGATATGACATATCGCATGTGCCCAATGCGGTGCGGGAACAGGTCGAGATTGAGGTTAAGTATGAGGGCTACATAAAGAGGCAGCAGACGCAAATTGCCGAGTTCTTGAAGATTGAGCATATCTCCATCACTGATGGTCTCTTGAGCAATCCCATCGCAGGCATTAGAAGGGAAGCACTTGAGAAAATCCGCGCTTCTGGTGTCACCTCATTGGGTAAGGCATCACGGATTGCGGGGATCACTCCTGCTGATATCATGGCTCTGTATTCAGCGATTCGGCAGACGGAAAAGCAAGCGATACCAGCCTCAGGAAAGGTATCCGGTACTGAGTCCCTGTCTGAGTTCGTCTTGACAGATTTTAGGTCACAAGAGGACCCCGAGCGGGGGTAGGGGAATTAGGATGCAGCATATTCTTATCGTGGCTGGTGAGCCTTCAGGCGAGATGCACGGTGCCAGTCTTGCCAAGGCCATTCTGAACCAGAACCCAAAAGTCAGAATCGCTGGCATGGGTGGCCCTTGTATGTCTCAGGCTGGCGTCAACGTGCTCGTGTCGATTGAGAACCTATCGGTTGTCGGAGTTTTTGAGGCAATTGAGAAGATTCCAGCGCACTACCGCGCCAAGAAGATTTTGGAGCAGTATCTCCAGACAGAAAAACCAG
>JAKQFZ010000613.1 GCA_029558215.1 Candidatus Omnitrophota bacterium | reverse complement strand
TCGCTTATTTAGCCAAAGAGCGGCCGGATGTTGTCGTTTCTGACGTGATTATGCCCGACAAGAGTGGGTACGAAGTCTGTGCCTTTGTCAGAGGGAATCCCGCACTCGCAACGACTCCTGTGCTCTTGATCTCCGGCATCGTCAATGATGAAGTGACCAAGCAAGCTGAATCCTGTCGGGCGGATGGGGTGTTGAAAAAACCGTTCCAAGGTACCTCGCTAAAAGATCGCGTACTCGAGCTGATGGCAAAGCGACAGGAAGCGGTGCCGGAACCACGTTCAGCCACGCCACCTGCTGCAGATCACAAGCCGGAGGCCATTGACAGAGTTGCTCCAATATCGAATCGTGAGCCAGAGAGCGCGCATCTTGATCCCAAACAGCTCAAGGAGAAAGAGGAGCAGCTCCTGGCGGAACGAACGCGATCGGAAGATCTGAGTAAACAGCTATCCGAGGCGTTGATGCAGGTAGAAAAGGGCAAGAGCATTGAAACACAGTTGTCTTCAGAGCGTCAGCGCGTCGGCGAGCTCGAAGCGAAACTCTCGAAACTTGAGCCGCAAGTATTGAGAATCTCAGAATTGGAAACTGCGCTCAAGGCAGAGCAGGATCGCGTAGAGGCACTCAAGGAAGAAACCCTTCATTTGCAGAAGACGTCAGGGCGTATCGCAGAACTGGAATCTGCGCTCACTGCTGAGCGGGAGGCTGCCGAACAACTGGTCCAACAGCTTGCTGAATCGGAAAAAGCCTCGGCAAGGGTTCAAGACATGGAGGCGAAAGTCCTCAGTGCGGAACAGCAAGTGACCGAATTACAGCAGAAGGTTGAGACGCTTGAATCTGAGCTCGTGGCTGAACAACGGAAACACACGGAAACAACCAACCGACTGCACGAGGCTGAGACAATTGAGATAAAAGTGCAGGAGCTGGAAGGACTCCTTGCCACGGAACTGGAGCGAAATGGAGTCCTCTCCAGACGTGTGGCAGAAGCTGAACAGGCTGCAGAACTTGCCACGAAACGATTTGAAGAAATGGCCCACAAGTTGGGCGAGATCGCAGGGTTAGCCTCCCAACTCGGAAGTGGGAAAGGACAATCCTGATGTAACCAGTCCGAAACGTAAGGATGGGTTGTGTCCCTCGTGGATAGCCAAAGACTATGGCGGTTGAAACCGAAGATGCGTTCCAGAAAGAACTGATCGAGCTGTTTGCGCAAGAAGCGCAGGAATGGCTTCAGCAGATTCATGTGGCGCTCGATGAGCTTCAACAGGCTCCCCCTGCCGAGCGCTATCGTTCTTTGGCCCATACCATCAAGATTGGCATTACCAATCTGGGTGGGTCTGCGGCGACCATAAACTTGAGTGATGTTGAGCGAGCGAGCTTTTCCGCTCTCCCCTTTGTCGAAGCGGTTCAGGAGCCGAGCGCGCGCATTTCAGCGGATGATTTCCTCGCGCTCTGTAAACAATTAGGACATATCCATGGAACACTGACACGGGCAACGGGGATCACCTTTGAGACCGAGTCCGATCAAGCCCCTGTCGACAGTGCGCCAACAGTGATTGGAACGAAAGAACTGTTGGTCAGCCTCCGTGGTCTTCAGGAGCAAAACCAGACGCCCGGGACCTTCTCGCGAAATCTAGTCCAGACCATGATGGCTCAAACAGAGGGGCTCATGAATCGTTGGATGGAACAGTGCAATCTTGCTTCTATACAAGAGTTTCTCGATCGCTTGGCGGAAGGGGATCAGAGTTTTCTCGATCTTGTTCGCCAAGACATTCCCCAGTTATCGACTCTCCTTCAGAGGCTCCAGAATAGTGGCACCAGCGACACCACAGCATCATCTCACTTGCAAACTGGGGTGGAACGGGCAGCACAACTCTGGTCTGCTGCGCAGCAGGTCAATGCCTCTCATGCCATGACGTTTTTTATAGGTCTCCATAGCTTCCTCACCATCGTGACCGAACAGCGGGTCAATGTCGGTGCCACTCGATACGAGGCGGTTCATTCGCGTCTGGATCAAAATGTCAGCAGTCTCGAGGAATGGGTTCGGGTCGGACAGGCAGAACGCGCAGCGATTCGGAGTATCTTGCCAATATAAGGAGGCCTGTGCCGATGTCACTCGAAACGCGTGTTGTAGGGGAGTGAGGCTGAACGGTGTCTTTCAATGTCATTGAGTGTGACCGACCTGTCGCGCACGCTTCCCTGTACGAACCCTACTGGGGACTGCACGGTCGCCCATTTGAGAACGTTCCCGACCCAAAATTCTACGTGCCATCGGTGATACATGAGTCAGCAATGGCGTCTTTGCTGTATGGGATCCAATCCCGTAAAGGTATTGTGATGCTGACCGGTGAGATCGGATGCGGCAAGACACTGATGACGCGCGCCGTCATTCTGAAGTTGCCTCGGGCGCAGTACGAGATAGGCCTCCTGTCCAACCCAACCATCCCTGGAAACGAATTCCTCGGTGAGGTGCTGTTCCAGCTCGGTGTGAATTCTGGAGGAACCAGGGTCGAGCAGCTGCGTCGACTTAATGACCAGTTGCTCGCCAATTATCAGCAAGGGATCGATACCGTCGTCGTGGTGGATGAGGCACAGGCCATTGAACAGGACCGCTTGTTTGAAGAGTTGCGACTCCTCAGCAATTTTCAGTTGAACGACCGGTTTCTTCTCACCCTGGTGCTGGTTGGTCAGCCGGAGCTTCGGGATCGTATTGCGCAGATTCCTCAGCTCGCGCAGCGGGTGGCTATTCACTATCATATGGCTCGACTTGATCGTGCCGATACAAAGGCCTATATCCTGACACGACTGGCTGCGGCCGGTTGCACGCAGCACATTTTCTCTTCCGGCGCGATGTCCGCTATTTTTCAACGCAGCGGCGGAGTCTGTCGATTGATTAATTCGCTGTGTGATTTGTGCCTGTACTTTGGGAGTGTCGCGGGTGTGCGTCACGTGAGGCGAGCGTTCGTTGAGCGGATCGCGTCAAAGGTGTTATGCCGGCAGGGTGTTCGAGACGTAGAGGCGTTGTCATGAGCGATTGGTACCATCGGGCAGAGCAGGTTTTATGCGAGACCGCTGTTGCCGTGCAAGGGCACCATGCGTTTGAACTGCAGCGGCTTGAGCAGCTCGCCGCGGATCTAGTCGAATCCTTGCAGCGAAATGATGAGCTCATCGTCGAAGCCTTGTCTGGACGGCCCGGATCGCCCTTGATTACGAACTTAGTCAATGTTGCCATCTTAGGTACGAAGGTTGGCATGGGGCTTGGGTACTATGGTGAAGAGCTACAGCGATTGGCGTTTGTGGGGCTTGTTCATGATATCGGGTTATTCGCGGTGCCGAGCGCGTTGATCACCAAGACCGGACGATTGACTCAGGACGAGCGGACTCTGATTGAACAACATCCAGAGCTTGGCTATCGAGTGCTCGAGGCCTGTGGTCCGGAGTATGACTGGCTCGCGCGATTGATACGCCAGGTTCATGAACGAGGTAATGGTCAAGGATACCCCAATCGACTGAAGGGGCGAGAGATCCATGAGATGGCTCAGATTTGTGGAGTGGTGGATGTCTTTGATGCA
>JAKQFZ010000611.1 GCA_029558215.1 Candidatus Omnitrophota bacterium | reverse complement strand
GCGCTTCAAACTCTTGCGGTGTATAGAACCGCTCCACCGGAGTGTGGTTGGATGTCGGTGAAAGATACTGCCCAATGACGACAAGATCGGTTTCTGCATCCCGAAGATCTCGGCAGGCTTCGAGGATTTCCTGAACTGTCTCGCCCAAACCAATCATCAGACTGGATTTCGTTACAATATGCGGAGCCTCTGCTTTCACCCTGCGGAGAAGATCAAGAGACAGGTGGTAATCTGCCCCGGGGCGCATGAATGGAAAGAGCCGCGGTACCACTTCGATGTTGTGTCCCCAGACATCGGGTCGCGCTTCAATGACTCTGGCCACCGATTCCGGGGAACCCAGGAAATCCGGTGTGAGGATTTCGATACGTGGCTTTGACGGCAATCCTTTCAGAGCACCTATGACTTTTGCGAATTGTGCAGCGCCTTTGTCGTTGAGATCGTCCCGTGTCACAGACGTCACAACAACGTATCTCAGACCGAGGCGTGATACCGCCTCAGCAACCTTCGACGGCTCATCAGGATCGGGAAGAGCCGGTGTCCCAGAGGAGACGTTGCAGTAGCGGCAATTCCGAGTACATACAGCGCCCAGTATCATGAACGTCGCGGTTCGCTGCCCATAGCATTCAGCGCGGTTCGGACAGGCCGCTTCCTCACAGACCGTGCAGAGACCCGACTCGTCAAGCACCAAAGAGGTCTTCATGGCGCTAGGGGAAGGGCCCAGCGGCTGCTTGAGCCAGTTGGGAATTCGGCGCTTCATCGGCCTGCCTCCTCAAACCGCTCCAGCATCGCATCGGTCAACGCCTGTTGGAGCAGCACCCGCGTGAATGGAAAGCCGAGGCTCTGAAGATCAATGCAGGCAGACTGCATGAGCACCCCCATCGTCGGATCACGAAACACATCGGGAACAGAGAACGGCACCAGCGAGAAGAAGCCCTGCTGAAGCCACACGTGCCGAAATCTCCGCTGTGCGCTCCCACCGATCTTCTTTTGCTCCATCGCGGCAGAGACGTCCTTCTGTTTGACAGTCGCCAGCAGATCGCCTTGGGAGAAATGCGCAAGGCACAACTGTCTTGCGTCTTGCGGTACATCTCTGAATCTGGGAACAACACTGGGGCGAGAGACGGGAATGCCGAGACGGTGAAAGCCTTTCATAAATGCGTCGTTCACAAGTCCGTAGAGATCATCGCCTGTGTTGACTTCAAACGGATTGATGCGCGGAATTGCAAATCCGTAGGAAAGGTCTTTGCAATGATAGACAAGAGCGCCTCCGGTTGGACGCTTGCACCAGGGAATGCTCTGTGATTCGGCTTTCTCAAGATCGAGAATTTGCTCAGGTTTCTGCCCATAGCCGAAAGAGAAGGCGGGTGGTGACCAGCGATACCATCGCAGATACGCCGATATTCCATCCTCAGCACACTGATGGACAAGCGCCTGATCCCGAGCCATGTTTTCGGTTGCAGCGGCGGGTTCACAGAAGGAAATCTTGAGTTGCATCGTTCAGTTTCACTTCAGCTGATCAAGGCATGAGAGCGCAGCCTGCTTGAGTACCTCGCTACAGGTTGGATGCGCCCAGACGGTTCCTGCCATATCCGCAACGGTACCGTTCAGATTCATTGCCAGCGTTGCAGCCGCGATGAGCTCCGTTGCGAAGGCGCCGCAGATGTGAACGCCGATCACCTGCCCCGTCTTGGATTGGGCAACGACCTTTGCCACACCTTCAGCCTGCTCGGTCGCGACCGCTCTTCCATTGGCGAGGTAGTAGGCTTTGCCTTCAACGCACTCCAGACCCTTTGCCTTCGCCTGGTCACGGCTGAGTCCGACCGTTGCCACTTCTGGTTCCGTGTAAACACATGCAGGTATCAGCATTGTGCTCCTGCTTTTGCCTGAAGTGGTCATGCCGAGCGCCGTGAGAGCAGCATGCTCGCCCTGGGCTTCTGCAGCATGCGCCAACAGATAAGCGCCTCCGATCATGTCACCCACCGCAAAGAGGTTGGGAACGGACGTTTGAAAATGTTCGTTGACCACGACTGCGCCGTCGGAGATTTCTATGTTCACTCCGGCAATAACTTCATCTTCAATCCGGGGCTTCCTTCCCACGGCGACCAGAACTCTGTCAGTGGAAAAAGAGGAACCATCCTGGAAAGTGGCGAGCACACCGCTACGGTCAGGAGTGATCCCATTCAGTCCAGTTCCCGTTCGCACTTCGATGCCGCGCTTCTTGAAACTTCGACTGAGTGTCTGAGCGATCTGCATGTCGAAGTGAGGAAGTATCTGCGGGAGCATTTCAGCCAGGCACACTTCCACGCCGTAGCGTTTCATCAGGTCGGCAAACTCACAGCCTATTGCTCCAGCGCCTACGATGAGCAGCGACTTGGGAAGGTCATCGAGACTCAGGAAATCATTGCTGTTTCCGACCACCCAGTTCTCCAGAGAACTTGACTCGTCTCCCAGTCCTGCTGCCGGAATCGTTGCTGGTTTTGAACCTGTTGCCAGGATGATGGCATCCGTCTCAAGCAGGGCTCCTCCAACTCGGACTGAGTTTGGGCTGGCGACATATCCTTTGCCCTCAACCAGAGCGACTCCGGCTTGTTTCAGTGTTTTGGTGAGGCCCTGCATCAGAGCCGATACCTGTTCCCTCATACGTTTCTGAGACGCTTTCCAGTGAGTGCCCCAATCTCCCCCGGGTGTCGGAGAGTCGAGTGTGGGCGCAGAATGAAGCAGCGACTTGACTGGAATGCATCCCCAGTGGAGACACGTTCCGCCGATGGCCTGCGCCTCGACGAGTGCGACCCTCGCTTTGTGACGGGCTGCGGTCAGCGCGGCGGTGTAGCCCCCCGGTCCCCCTCCCAAAACGATTAGATTATACCTTTCTGCGGCCATGGTTTCTCAACTCTCCTCGTGACACAGAGTCCAAAAGAAGCCTGTCATTTGCTGAACGGGTGTCCATGAGAGTGGGCATTACCCACCTCCCTGCAGGCGCTGGCAGCCCTGCAAGGATACCTGCCCAGCACTGACGGATCACGAAAGCAACGTTCCATGGATGGATATTAACAGGACGCACCAGAAGTGGAAGAACAATGATGAACTGCCTTGGCAGGAAAACAGCAATCTTCAGGCTAAACGATTCAGCACCGCAATCCATCAAAATGCCTGCCGTTGTTGGTCTTCTGCGCTTGACGCATCGGAGTCGGTGTGGCTAGACTCTGATATGGAATCTGTTGCTGAAGGAGAGGCCACTTCAATGAAAAGAGTTTTGATCACAGGTGCCGCTGGATTTATTGGATCTCATCTTGCGGAGTACTTCCTCAAGCACGGAGCCGAAGTCATTGGCGTGGACAACTATCTGACCGGATCGCCAAAGAACATCCAGTTGCTTCAACGGCACAGAGAGTTTCGTTTCATCGAACACGATGTCTGCGAACCCTACACAATTGATCAGCCACTTGATGGTGTTCTGCACTTTGCGTCTCCAGCCAGTCCGCCCGATTTTCAGAGGATTCCTCTGGAAACGCTGTTTGTCTCTTCATACGGAACTCGAAACACACTGGAAGTCGCTCAGGCACACAAGGCGGCATTTCTGGTTGCTTCGACCTCGGAGACCTATGGTGAGCCATCCGTTCACCCCCAACGCGAGGACTACTGGGGCAACGTCAATCCCATCGGTCCTCGCAGTGTTTATGACGAAGGCAAACGCTTTACGGAAGCCATGACCATGGCCTACCATCGGTTTCGCGGTGTCAATACGCACATTGTCCGCATCTTCAACACCTACGGTCCTCGAATGAGACCCGACGACGGTCGGGTTGTCCCCAATTTCATCAAGCAGGCGCTGGCAGGCGAGCCATTGACGCTC
>JAKQFZ010000599.1 GCA_029558215.1 Candidatus Omnitrophota bacterium | reverse complement strand
GACTGGCGGCAAGGAGTCCCCCGACAATGGCCGCGCCACTGGAACCCAGGCCTGCCCGAATGGGGATTCCACTTCGAACGGTCATTCGAAGCGGCGGCATCTCCCGACCCACCGCCTGAAAAACAACTCCCATGGAGCGCAGAAGCAACTGACGCGCGGCATCCTGATCCTTCGGCTCCAGTGTCTCGCCTTGCCATTGAAAATCCGAATCCGCTCTGCGGTCAAGGCTGACTGTCAGTTCGAAGTACAGAGAGAGAGCCAAGCCCAGACAGTCCAGTCCAGGTCCCAGATTGGAAGTCGAACAGGGCACTTTGACGCGGACGGATTTTCTCATTGTGATTGCGACCAGAAATCTGGATTTGACTGTGCCTCTCCGATCGCGGCAATCATCTGATCAAACGAAACACGCTTCTGTTTCATGGAGTCCCGATCGCGCAGCGTGGCGCTGTGGTCGTTTAGACTGTCATAGTCAATGGTGACACAGTAGGGAGTTCCGATTTCATCCTGGCGGCGGTACCGGCGTCCGATGTTTCCGGTCACGTCATAGAACGTTCGGAACTGTTTTCGGAGATCTTTCTCAAGTTTGGTGGCCACTTCCACCAATTCGGGTTTTTTCATGAGGGGAAATACGGCGACCTGAATCGGAGCCACGTCGGGATGAAATCTCAGAACTGTCCGTTCCGGTTCCACATCGTAGGCGTCCATGAGTATCGTCAGAATGGTTCGATCCACACCAGCGGATGATTCAATGACGGAAGGCACGAATTTCTGTCCTGAGAGATCGTCGAAGTATTCGATCTTCTTGCCGCTGAACTTGGCATGTTGAGACAGATCGAAATTGGTTCGGTTTGCGATGCCTTCGAGCTCAGACCAGCCAAACGGGAAAAGGAATTCCACATCGCTGCAGCCTTTGGCATAGTGCGCCAGCTCGGTCTTTTCATGAGGTCTGAGTCGAAGACTGCCTTTCTTGATTCCCAGCGACGAGGTGTACCAGTTCAAACGCTGATCGAGCCAGTATTCAAACCAACGCTCCTCATCGTCCGGGGCCACAAAGAACTCCAGTTCCATCTGTTCGAATTCCCTCGAACGGAAGATGAAATACCGTGTGGTGACTTCATTTCGAAAGGACTTTCCAATCTGAGCGATACCACAGGGGATGCGCAGTCGGCTGCATGTCATCACCTGCTCGAAGTCCACAAAGATCGCCTGCGCCGTTTCTGGTCTCAGGTAGACAGCGCTGGCATCGTCGGCAACCGCACCGACGTGCGTCTTGAACATCAGGTTGAAATCACGCGGTTCGGTCAACTCGCCACCGCACTCGGGACACTTGTCCCCTTCCAGATGGTCGGCTCGAAAACGCCCCTTGCATTCCTTGCAGTCCACCATCGGATCATGGAACGACTCTACATGTCCGGACGCTTCCCAGACACGCGGGTGCATTAGAATACTGGCGTCAATACCAACCACGTCGTTGCGAAATTGAACCGTGTCCCGCCACCAGATGTCCTTGACGCGACGCTTTAGCTCCACACCCAAAGGACCATAGTCCCAGCAGGAGTTCAACCCTCCATACAGTTCACTGCTCTGGAAAATAAACCCGCGGCGCTTGCACAGTGAGACCAGCTCACTGAGTTCCAATTTCTGCTGCACATCACTCTTCTCGCTCACTCTCGTTCCTTTCTCTGTCTCTGACGGGGGAACCGGCTTGCGGTTTGCGTCCGTCGTTCCCCGACAACAACTACTTGCGGAGATCCTGCAGTTGCTTCTCCAGCTTGGCTTTTTCCGCTTTCAGGCGTTCGATCTCCTGCTGTTTGGCCTCTTCGTCCTTCTTGAATCGGGCGATTCGGGCTGCCTTCTCACGATCGATCTCAGCCTTCACGTCATCAAAAGTCCGCTCAGGCTCTTCTGTCACGCGGTAGCGCTCGATGACGTTGCTGGTGATCCATCGGTGCGTGGGAGGATGAAAGCGGTAGGCCGCAGCCAGACAACCCACCACGATCAAGGCAATGACAATGATGATCCAATAGCGTTTTCTCATTGTTTTCTCGAGCTTTGGAGCCCGATCCCTTCAGATAACGTGAGGATACTTGTACCCTTAGCGTTTGAGTTCTGTCAAGCCTTTGCTACCACATCCGTTCGACCGCATCTGGACTTGGAAGGGTCAGTTTGGTACTCTTTGCCCAGAGGAGTCCAGTTTGGGTACCCATAGAAGGATGGTGCAGATGGGCTCCAATAGGTCCTCAGTATCGGTGATCGGTGCGATACTGACGGAACGTCCCTATCATGGTCATGAACCAAGGAGCAATCGCAATGTTGTTGGCAGATATGTTTGTCGTCATCGCTCTATTGACTTTGTGCCGAAGCGCCGGTGCATCGGAGATCTCCCCTGAAGGGCCGTTGACAGGCCCCTATCCCTGGAGACGACTGTTTCTGGACGCGATGGTGGTTGAGGAGTCTCAGGGAGTCAAACGGGTCTTCCACAAAGCGCAGAAGTATGCGGGCAATCCCATCATGGTCAAAGACCATCCGTGGGAAGGAGTTGGACCCAATACCTGTGCCGTGATACAGGAAGAGGGCAAGTTCCGGATGTGGTACTATGGAACCTATGGGGGGAAGAGCTGCTACGCGGAATCCACAGATGGGATCCAATGGACGAAACCTAATCTCGGTCTGATCGAGTACGAAGGCTCGACCGCAAACAACATCTGCGATTTCAAGGGTGGCGTGGTCATGCGGGTTCGCAAACCGGTATCTCCACAGTCACAATACGTTGTGTTTGGAGCCAGGAAAGCCAGCCCGTGTGTGGCGTTCTCCGCAGACGGACTCAACTGGCGTTGGGACGAAGGCAAATTCGATCTCTACAAGACGTCCGATGTCATGAACTACTTCTACGATCCCTACAAGGAACGATACGTCGCCACATACAAGACGCCCAATCGGCGGCATCGAGCTGTCGGGCTTGCGTATTCGGAGAACGCCACAGACTGGTACAAGCCGGTCGAGGGTGCTGTCTTCGGTGCGGATGACTATGACCCGGACGGCACGCAAATCTATGGAATGCCGGTCTTTCCGTATCAAGGTCTCTACATCGGAATGCCGTGGATTTACCATGCCCGTTTCTTCAAGTATGGGGAGTACACGTCTCCTCAGCGGATGTACGAAGCAGAAACCGATTCGCCGCGATTCATTGACACACAAATGGCATGGAGTTGGAATCTGATCAGCTGGAATCGAACGGTCAAGAGAAAGCCTTTTCTGGAACTGGGCGCACCCGGAAGTTGGGACTGTGGCATGGTCTTGATGCGCGGTGCTCCGATTCCCGTTGGTGACAAGCTGTTCTTCTACTACGCGGCCACAGACCGCATTCATGATGTGGTCAAAGACGTCCGGTGCTGCATCGGAATCGCAACGCTGCGACTGGACGGTTTCTGTTCCTTGAGGGCACGCGACAAAGAAGGTTGGGTCATCAGCCGTCGTGAGGTCTTCAAGGCACCGCGCGTGACACTGAATGCAAAGACCAGACAGGACGGCTACGTTGTGGCGGAACTTCTCGATCGAAACAACAATGTAGTTGAGGGGTTTTCGAGAGAGGCATGCATTCCCTTTCAGGGAGATTCCGTGAACGCAACTCTATCTTGGAAGTCAACGGAGTTTCCCAAAGAAATGCTGGAACCGGACAAGAAAATCCGTTTCTTCTTCCGCAATGCCGATCTGTATTCCTACCTGCCAGAGGATATTGACACCGAGCAGGACACCAGCAACCGAAAGGAACACTGATCGGTCACCAGGCTCCACAGGTTCTCCGATGTGGCAGGGAACGGCTCTGCTGCAAATGGTCACTGTTCTTTCATCGCCTTGACTTATATGGCATCTCTTCTCTATTCTTCCCTTCGTCTGGAGATCGCGAATCGTTCGTGATCAGAAGAGAGATAATGGACGGGTTGCCCACAGCCAATCTGCTGTTTGAGTCATTGACGCCTCTCAAATGCAGAGTGCGCGTTTCGCGTTTGCGTTGGGAGATGATCGTTGAGACAAAGCATCCGGCGATGCGGGGACTGGAGTCCGTCGTCCAAGGCATACTTGAAAATCCTGACCAGATCAGGATGAGCCGAAAAGACACTCGTGTCTATCTGTTCTATGGAACAGAGAGACCTGGCAGATGGATCTGCGCTGTTGTCAAGAAACTCAACGGGAGTGGGTTCCTGATAACAGCGTATCCAACGGATGCTGTCAAGGAAGGAGAGACCGTATGGCACAGATAAAGGTGTATTATGATCGTAAGGGGAACACGCTTACTGTGTGGCTCGGCAATCCGCAGGATGAATGTATCTGCGAGGAGACCGGTGATGAGGTCGTTCTTATGAAGGATGCGGCCGGTCAGGTCATTGGGTTTGAAAGACTCAATTTCTCCGTTGGTCTTTCCGAACCTTTGGGTGTTGCTTTCGAAGCGTCAGCCGTCTGAACGCTCGCACTATGGCACAATCGCAGATGCGACTGTTGAACGATCATCCCTGAGAGGTAACATTTTTTGGGGCTTAGTAGCCCTCTTCTGGAGGCATTTGATGAGCGGTATTTTTGGCGTTGTCTCGCATCAGAACTGTCGCGATCTGTTGTTCTATGGAACCGATTACCATTCGCATCTGGGAACGCAGTTTGCAGGGATGGCGGTCTTGGGAAAAGGATTCTCGCGCCAGATACACAGCATCGCGCAGAGTCACTTCAAATCCAAGTTCTTCGAAGATTCGCGGAAGATGGAAGGGGACAAGGGCATCGGGGTGGTGAGCGCTTCCGACGAGCAGCCAATCTACCTTCATTCAAAAGTTGGCCCGTACTGCATTGTCACCAATGGCCAAGTTCAGAACCGCGATCAACTGTCAAGAGACTTGATGAAGAAAGGAATCTCCTTCTCCGAGTTTCGGGAGGGACAGATCAACACGACGGAGCTGGTCGCCAAACTGATCAGCCAGGGAGACAACCTGCTGGACGGGATTGACAAGATGTTCAATCTCATCGAAGGCTCCTGTTCCTTGCTGCTGTTGAACGAGGACGGGGTTTACGCTGCCAGAGATCGGCTTGGGTACTCTCCCTTGGTGATCGGGCAACGACCTGATGCCCTGGCGGTGACTTCTGAGACCTGTGCGTTCCCCAATCTGGGACTTGAGACAGTCAAGTTCCTCGAACCGGGAGAGATTGTCCTGATCAACAAGACGTTGTTGCAGAAGCGTCCTGGTTCCGGGGGCAAGCAGATCTGCACCTTTCTTTGGATTTACACTGGCTTTCCGTCCTCGGACTATGAAGGCATCAACGCGGAATCCGTCCGAGAACGCTGTGGACAGTTTCTCGCCAGGCGGGACAAAGACATCGAGGCAGATATGGTCTCCGGCGTTCCCTCGTCCGGCATCGGACACGGGCTGGGCTATGCCATGGAGTCCGGAAAACCGTTTCGGAGACCCCTTGAGAAGTACACTCCTGGCTACGGACGCAGCTATATTCCCCTTTCTCAGGAGACCCGGGATTTCGTCGCCAAGATGAAACTCATTCCCAACAGAGCCATCATCCAAGGCAACCGAATTGTGGTCTGTGAGGACTCCATCGTTCGGGGCACGCAGCTGAAGAATTTCACCATTCGAAAGTTCTGGGACTGTGGCGCTAAGGAGATTCACATTCGCGCTGCCTGCCCGCCCCTGATGTTTCCGTGTCGATTCAACGTTTCCACAAGGGACATTGAAGAACTGGCGGCGCGGCGTGCTATTCGAGCGCTGGAAGGCCAGGATGTTGTGGATCTGTCGGATTATCTGGATCCCTTATCCGAGAAGTATAAGAAGATGGTGGACTGGATTTGTCGCGACTTGGAGGTCACCACGCTGCGCTATCAGACGCTGGACGATATGGTTGCGGCGGTGGGGCTTCCCCGAGAGCATCTTTGTCTTTACTGCTGGACGGGTCAGTGTCCGGAAGGCTCGTGTGCGGCCTGTGGCGCGAGCAAACCTTAGTGCTTGAGGTCATGCAGGAAAACACACAAGAACAACAGACGCCTGAAGTGTTGCGATGGCAGGTTCATCCTGCGAGGGAAAGCGGTCTGAAGGCTTTGTTGTTGTGCCTGTTTCTGCTTGCGGTGTTATGTGCCGTTCAAGTGGTCTACCAGAAGGTTTTCTGGACAGTTCTCAGTGCTCTTCTCTTGACAAGTTCTCTCGCAGGATTCTTTCTGCCGACACGATATGAGATGGATTCGAGCGGCGTGACTGTCTCGCGGTTGTGGTTTCGGCATCATCAGCGGTGGGATCGATTTCGGAGTTTTTGCATTGACAAACGCGGGGTGCTGTTGTCACCTTTTGATCGCCCGAACAGGCTGGAGAACTATCGAGGCAGTTTTCTGCTGGTGCATCCGGCAGATCAACCGTTGGTCTTGGAGTGTGTGAGGAGACATCTGCGTGAAATGGAACGCAATTCGTGATACCTTCAAGCACGCATTCGCAGTGCCCGGCTCAGAGCCGCTGAGTTCGGAAGAGGAAGCGTTGCTGGAACGACTGGCCGCTTTTGTGGTGCGTCGGAGACTGTCCGCACCGGCGGCGTTCTTCCTCACCAGCCTCAAGCCACTCAACTATGTGGGAAGCCAGGCGATGTGGGTGCTTCAACCCTTGGCGGAGCTGTTCGTCGCCCCTGAGGAGTTTTTGAAAGCACAAAGGCTGCTCGAACGTCGGGAGAGTATGGAGTTGTTGGTGCAGCGCATCGAGCAACTGCAGCAGAGTCAAGCCGAACAACGCAAGACCGAGGGAAAGCAAAAAGGATAGGCGACCATGAGCGATCTGAACGTCATCATTGCCACCGATTGTGGCAGTACCACGACCAAGGCGATCCTGATCGAGAGGAAAGGCGACGAGTACCGTCAGACCTACCGAGGCGAAGCCCCCACCACGGTGGAAGCACCTCACAACGACGTGACACGGGGCGTGTTGAACGCGATTGCCGAGGTTGAGGATTTGTCCGGACGACAAATCCTGGATGGTGAACGCATCATCACTCCCGCCGAGGGGAATCGCGGCGTGGACATCTACATCTCCACTTCCAGCGCAGGGGGTGGACTCCAGATGCTCGTCGCGGGTGCAGTCAAAACCATGACCGCGGAGAGTGCGCAGCGGGCAGCGCTTGGAGCCGGAGCCATTGTAATGGATGTTCTGGCTTCTAATGATGGACGCCTTCCCCATGAGAAGATCTCCCTGATTCGCGGTCTGAGACCGGACATGATTTTGCTCTCCGGCGGCACGGACGGCGGAACAGTCTCACACGTGGTGGAACTCGCAGAGTTCATTGCCGCCGCGGATCCCAAACCGCGTCTGGGTCACACCTTCCGACTGCCGGTCATCTTCGCGGGAAACAAGAACGCTCGACCGGAGATCGAAAACACGCTGGGTGAAAAGACCGATTTGGCGATCACTGACAACATCCGTCCCACTCTGGAGCAGGAGAACCTGTTCCCGGCACGAATGAAAATTCAGGATCTGTTTATGGAACACGTCATGGCACAAGCGCCAGGATACGGCAGACTCAAGTCTTGGACAGCGGTGCCAATCATGCCCACACCCGCGGCGGTCGGAAACATCATCCGAACCGTCAGCGAGCAAGAGGGCATCAATGTGTTGGGTGTGGACATCGGGGGCGCAACGACAGACGTGTTCTCCGTGTTTGATGAGGTGTTCAATCGTACGGTCAGTGCCAATCTGGGTATGAGTTACAGTGTCTCCAACGTTTTGGCAGAGGCCGGACTGGCGAACGTTCTGCGTTGGGTGCCGTTCGAAATGGATGAAGAGGATCTTCGCAATCGAATCAAGAACAAGATGATCCGACCCACGACCATTCCCCAAACGCTCCAGGAACTCATTATCGAGCAAGCACTGTGTCGTGAAGCGCTGCGGCTGGCATTCATTCAGCACAAACTTCTTGCTGTTGGTCTCAAGGGAGTGCAACAGGAGCGCACCATTTCCGATTTGCTGCAGCAGAGCGAGGCCGGTGCCACATTGGTGAACATGATGTCTCTGAATCTGATTGTTGGAAGTGGCGGTGTGCTCTCCCACGCACCGAGACGCCGACAGTCCATGATGATGATGATCGACGCCTTTCAGCCTGAGGGTGTGACACGCCTGGCAGTGGACAGCATCTTTATGATGCCTCATCTGGGCGTTCTGGCTGAAGTGGATAAGCGGGCTGCAACGGAAGTGTTTGAGAAGGACTGCCTGATCTCACTGGGAACCAGCGTTGCGCCCGTTGGAAAACCAAAGAATGAGAAGGGCTGTCTGTCGTACCGGTTGCTGGTCGGTTCCGAGGAGCGCGCATCTGGATCGCTGGACTTCGGAAACGTGCAGCTCATTCCACTGGCATTGGGCGAAATGGGGCAATTGGAATTGTCCCTTGGACGTGGTCTGGACTTGGGTGAAGGTTCTGGAAAGCATGCCCAGGTTCAGGTCACAGGCGGTGTCGTGGGGTTGGTTTTGGATGCCCGAGGTCGTCCGATGATCCAGGCCAAATCCGCAGATCAACAGAGAGAACTGGTTCAACGATGGGCTGAGGCGTTTGGCGCCTACTCAAAGTGAGGAAAGAGTCATGGCACATGCATATACCCCAGGGCTTCAGATTCTCGATCGGGTACTCCTGACCAAGTCGAGACTCCTTCCATTGCCCGGTGAGATTGTGGTGCGGGTCGGCGACCGCGTCACCGCGGATCAGACGATCGCTCGGGCGGAACTCCCAAACGAAGTGCTTTCGGTAAACGTGGCGAACTTGCTGGGAATTGCCGCCAACGAAATTCATGAATACATGATCAAGAAGGAAGGCGACCGCGTTGCGCAAGATGAGCCTATTGCCGAAAACAAGCCCTTGATCAAATGGTTCAAACAGCAGATTCCATCGCCCGCAGAAGGAACCGTCGAAACCATTTCCAGCGTCACGGGACAGGTGATGGTTCGCAAACCACCGCGCCATATTGAACTGGTCGCTTATGTGGATGGCGTGGTCACTCAGATTGAAGAAGGACTGGGCGCGGAGATCGAAACCGCGGCGGCGTTTGTCCAGGGAATCTTCGGTATTGGCGGAGAACGTTCCGGCGAGTTGATGATGGTCGTCAAATCTCCCGAGGAAGAGCTTCTCCCGGAGCACATAGACTCAGCCTGTGCGGGCAAGATCATTGTCGGAGGATGTTTTGTCGGTGCCAAGGCACTCAAGAAGGCTCTGGAAATCGGAGCCAAAGGCGTCATCGCGGGCGGGGTCAACTCCCGCGATCTGACTGACTGGCTCGGTTATGAAATCGGCGTCGCGATTACGGGGGATGAACCGGTTTCCACGACGCTCATCATTACGGAAGGCTTCGGACGGATTCCGATGGCACATCGAACATTCAATCTCCTCAAGAGTCGCAACGGAGAACGTGCTTCCATCAGTGGCAGAACACAGATCCGCGCCGGTGTCATGCGTCCTGAGGTGATCATCCCAATTCCCAATCCGGAAGGCAGAGTTCCCCGACAGGATGAAATCGAAGCGGACGTCAGCACGGGCGTCAAGGACGGCCATCAGGTGCGAATCATTCGTGAACCTTACTTCGGTCGGTTGGGTACCGTGAGAACCCTTCCGCCAGAGCTGACACAAATCGAAACGGAAGCCAAAGTCCGCATCATGGAGATTACTCTTGATTCAGGCGAGACCGTCACCGTCCCGCGCGCCAATGTGGAGATCATCGAAGGCAACTGAGCGGTTTGCGCGGGATACCTGGGCGGCTTTGTGCCCGCCATCCGATGACACGAGGTGGGGTGTCTTGCCCGCGGGGTAAAAACGGATTCCTTGCTTGACCTCGGTTGACAAGCAACACCGGATCATTGATTCTCGCTGCCATGACTGTTCAGATCTAAGAGACAGATCCTGCGATGAAAGGTGGTGACGGCATGGTCTCAATACATCGAGTTGGGATGAGTCCTTTTCTGCACGGTACTTGATCCCAGGCTCTGACGTCATGGCGACGTCAAACTCTTATTGTCAAAGAACGAAGGGGAGAAGATGCAATGCCGTTGCGCCTGAGGGATCTGTCCCGCATTTTCTCGAGAAACGAATCGTCCGAGGACTCCGTCTTGTGATTGGCGCGGTTTTCACTTTCCCTCAGCTGGCCGTGGCATAGGCTCTCCTGCAGAAGACTTGGCATCTGCCCTGTCGTGCGAGGAGCGTACTTCTTCTGTCGTTCAGGGCAACATGGTTAGGACACAATTCCTTGGGAGCAGGGGATGACCCTGCCGCCGTGTGGGCAATGCCCATTCCCGCGATGTGTCTATTCAAAAGAGAAGCCATACCCTCTGAAGGATGGTTTCTGCAAAGGAGAGAAATATGTTTCGATTCACAAAGCGCAGCACTTGCGCAGATGTTCTTCGCATCGTCACCGTGTGGCTCGTCGTCTTGGGTTGTTCCAGTGTCTTCGCTTCGCCACCACTGCCCAAGCATGGTGTGGAAGGTTCTGGGGGAATCTTCTCAACCTATTCAGCCTACCTTGTTAATCCGGCTGAAGAAGGAAAAGTCATTGGACTTCCCGCCGTTTCTGTCATCGGGGTCTATCTCGGCAACGGCAGGAATCTCAGCGCATTCACCATCACCGAAACGTTCTGGGATCGTCTTGAACTCGGCTACGGCCTGGATCGGTTCGACACCGGCGATCTCAATGATGAGATCGAACGGGCGACGACGCTTCGTCCCAGTGACGATGCCGTGGAACTTCACAACTTCAACCTTCGGCTGAAACTTCTCAAGGAAGGCTGTTTGGGAGAATGGTCTCCGACAGTGACGTTTGGGATTCATTACAAGTACAATCCAGACATCATGGACATCAATCGCGACCTTCTCGGAACGATTCGAAGCATCGGCATCAAGGACAATGATGGCTTGGACTATACGCTCTATGCTTCGAAAATGCTGAGCCTCTGTGGAAGACCGCTGATGCTCAACGCAGGACTTCGATCAACGGAGGCGGCGCATATTGGTCTTCTGGGATTCACCGATGAGCGCAGAATCGTTGCGGAAGGAAGTGTCTGCTTCATGCCGCTCGACCGTGTCGTCTTGGCTGCCGAGTATCGCCAGAAGCCCAATGAATACGACAGAATTCCAGGGTTGGTTGAGGATGAAGATGACTGGTGGACACTGTGCGCAGCCTACATCTTCAACGATCACCTGAGTGCCGCTGTCGGCTACGCTCATTTTGGCAACGTGCTGAATCACGAGGCAAACCGATCCGTCGGCGCCTCCATCAAGTATGAGTTCTAGCGAGAAGACACCGCGAAAAAGAGATCTCCAGGAGTATTGAGATGAAAACAATAAACAAGATTGGATTGAGTGACGTTCAGGCCGTGTACAGTGGGCCTGAGGGCGATCTGTGGGAGCTGATCATGGGTCAGCAGATTCACATCGGCGGGCTGACCTCTTCAATGGATTTGTCGGAGCAAGCAGGGATAGGGTCGGGCATGTCCGGAGTGGATCTCTGTTGCTGCAATGGAGCGGGAATGCGTTTTCTCCTTCGGTTTCGAAACGTGGATCGGATGACAGGGGTGGATGCCACGGAGAAAGTCATTGAAAGAGGCCGATGGCGTTGCGCTGAGGAAGGTCTATCGGATCGGATCAACTTCGTGCAGGCAGATGTGTGCAAGACTGGACTTGTCTCAGCATCGGTGGACTTTGTCTGGGGTGAAGACGCCTGGTGCTATGTATCGGACAAGGCTGCATTGGTACGTGAGGCATTACGTTTGGTACGTCCAGGTGGTATCATCGCGTTCACAGATTGGATTGAAGGACCGCAGTCACTTTCTGCCGAGGAAGCGGAACGGTTCATGAGGTTCATGAAGTTTCCAAGTTTCCAGGACAAGTTCGGATATGAGGCGCTGCTGAAGGATGTCGGCTGTCAGATTCTTGTCTCCGATTACACAGGGCGTTTTGCACCCTACATTGAACTGTATTTGAATATGCTGGAGAAGCAGCTGACCTACGATGCGCTCAAAATTCTGGCGTTCAACCAGGAACTCGCCAACGGATTGCTTGACGAGATGCGTTTCGCGAAGCAACTGGCTGAGTCCGGCAAACTGGATCAGGGGCTCTTTGTCGCGCGGCGCTTGTGAAGATAAGACAGTTATATTCGGCTCCCGTTGCCCTCGATGAGGAGGGAGCGTCCGTGTCCTTTCAGAAGTAGGAACGCATGAGGATCACTTTCTGTTGCCCATTCGTACCGATGGAGTGGATCGCAGCTCATGGAATTGAGGCGAACAGGATCATTCCCGAACTGAGTGACAGAGCGTCCATTTTTGAGTTGGAAGGTCTCTGCCCTTACGTTCGATGTTTTCTCTCGGATGTTCTGAGTGATGCTGAAGCGAGACCGGTGTTGTTTACCACAACGTGCGATCAGATGCGCCGTGCACCGGAGATTCTTCGGATGCTGTCGTCGGAGATTCCCGTTGCTCTGATGCATGTGCCCACGACTTGGGAGTCTCCGGAGTCCTACCGTTTGTACCGTGCTGAGGTCGAACGTCTTGGGCATTTTCTGGTCAACCTTGGTGGATGTCATCCCAGCCGGGAAGAATTGGCAGCCGTTATGATGGACTACGACCGCCGACGAGCAGCGTTGCGCAATTCGGCAGGCTGCCTGCCAGCGGGTGACTATGCGCGAATGCTCGTTGAGTTTGGAGATCCTGCCAGAGTGGCGACAACAGTCCGGAAATCCGGCAAGAAAATTCCTATTGCCCTTCTCGGCGGGCCTCTGCGCCGCAAAGATGAGGCGATTCTGGACTATCTGGAAGGTCTTGGCACATCGATCGTATTGAACGGCACGACAAACGGGGAAGGCACACTTCCCAGTGCCTTTGACTGGCGAAGAGTTCGAGAAGATCCTTTCGGCGTGCTCACTGAATCCTATTTCCACGGCATTGCTGACGCTTTCCGACGTCCCAATACTCTGCTCTATCAATGGCTCCAATCGGAGATGCGGACAAGGCGGGTGGCCGGCCTGGTCTTCCGACACTACCCATGGTGCGACACGTGGAAGGCAGAGGCGCATCGGCTCAAGGAGTGGGCGGAAGTGCCCGTCTTGATCCTTGAGGCATCCGATGAGCCAGGATTGGATTCTTCGACCAAGTCGAGGTTGGAAGCATTCCTGGAGGTTCTGAGTCCATGAGTGTCGCTCCAGCCAAAATCACTCTGAAGCAATGGGAAGAGCGCTATGCTCTATTGCAATCGGAAGGTCTTGTCGAATCCAGCTTCGGCGGTTCGCTTACGCGCCACGTGGAACAGGGAGGCAATCTCCGCCTGACGTGCATGGAGTATGACAACTCAGTTGCCGCTCTCGAACTCTGGAACTTTCTTCTCACAGAAGAAGACCGTCTTCATGAAGCAAGAGATCAGGGAAGAATCATCGTCGGCACGATGAAAGACCTTGGAACCGTTCCGGTCATGGCGTACTCACTTCCGAATGTGACCGCCTTCTATCCTGATGGAGCGTGGTGGCTTCCCTGTGCAATGCAGCTGAGCGCCGGTCTTCTGGCTGTTGCCGACTCCTTGGGAATTGATGAGTCTTTCTGCCCTGTTCGAGCCATGCTGGGTGCATTTCTGACCGAAGCGCATTTTCCCATACCGGACTTGCTGATCTGCAGCGTCGGCGCGATATGTGACGATTTCTCCGCCATTGCACAATGTTTGAACGGACTGGGCTATCCGATCTTCTGGTGGGAGATTCCCCATCGCCGACAGAGCGATCCACTCAAACATGGCGAATTCGCAGATGCGGCTCTCAGCTCACGGACAGAAGCGGATCAGACGGTTGGGCTGCCAGGAGGTTTCATCGCTCCAAGAGAACAGGTGGATTTCGTAAAGCGCCAGTTGGAGCGAGTCGCAGAAGTGCTTGAGACGGTTTCCGGAGAGCAACTGACCGAGGAGCGTATTCGGGAAGGGATTCGGGAAGCCAACCGCATTCGGTCTCTTCTCGGTCGCTTGAGAGAGGCCGTTTTCACATCTCCCGTCTGTCCGATGCCCGCGTTGGAGATGCTGATCGCCGAGATGCTTGTGATCCATTTCTGTTCTGATCGACGGGCAACGCGAGCGGTTCTGCAAGGTCTTGTGGATGAGGTGGAACATCGAATCAGCAATGGCGCTGGTGTGCTCCCAAATGACGCGGCTCGGATTTTCTGGGTTAATCCCACCGCCGATTGGCGGATGATGAATCTACTGGAGCAGTGCGGTGGACGGTTATGTGGGAGCGAATTTCTCTTTTGTCATGCGTTGGATCTGATTGCAGAAGAGATGGATCCGATGGAGGCACTGGCGCGATCTGCACTGGCTGATCCCATGGTTGGTTCCGCTGCCGATCGGGCAGAACGCATTCGGCGTGATATTGTACGCTTTGGTGCCGAAGGGGTTGTGATCTCTCGGATACCGGGCGCGAGTCATTGTGCCACCGAGGGGCATCTCATCAAGGAGTACCTTTTCCGCACGATGGATCTCCCCATCGTGGAGCTGGAGTCACCACCTATCATTGACGCGATGCAGGCAACACTTCGAACCCGTCTTGAGGCGCTTATCGAAACAGCCAAGGAGAGACGACGATCATGATTTGTGCAGGGATGGACGCAGGTTCTCGAACGGTGAAACTGATTCTCTGGGATTCAGAGAGGCAGAGGGTCATTGGCCGCGGCCGCGTTGAACAGGGAACAGATCAAAACCGAAGGGCTCACGATCTTTTCAGAGAGGTTCTTGCCAACTCGGGGCTGTCTGCTTCTGACGTTCGCCGAACCATCGCCACGGGTTACGGACGCCATCTCATTGATTTCGCTGACACGACTGTTACCGAGATCACATGTCACGCGCGAGGGGTTCGATTTCTGATACCCGATGTTCGAACCGTGATCGAGATCGGAGGCCAGGACAGCAAAGTGATCAAGATGACTCCGGAAGGAACGGTTCGGGATTTCGCAATGAACGACCGATGTGCGGCAGGAACGGGTCGCTTTCTCGAGATGACCGCACAGCGGCTGGAGATGACGTTGGACGACCTGGCGTGTCTCTCCACCAAGAGTGTCAATCCGGCTGTCATCAGCAGTATGTGTGTCGTCTTTGCAGAAACCGAGATTGTGGGACTCTTGGCACAGGGAACTGCTTGCGAGGATATTGTCGCGGGAGTGCAACGTTCGATAGCGGAACGACTGCTCTCCATGTTAGGCAACAAGGTGGACGATCCTGTTGTTTTTACAGGCGGTGTGGCAACAATTCCGTCCATGGTGCGGGCGCTGCAGGATGTGTTGGAACGTTCTGTGACAACAGCGCCGGAGCCCTTCTACACAGGCGCTTTGGGCGCAGCGCTTCTGGCGTCAGTAGACAAAACACAGTGAAGAGAGCCTTTCCCCACTTCAGCACAACACCAGCCGGAAGAAGAATTGATCAGCGGCACAGGATCGCGTTCATCGGTGGTCGGGCACGGTTCAGTCCTGTCGCATGACTTCGGAACATTTCATAGGACGGTTTCCGGTTTTCAGGGGTGAGTGCTCCCGCTCGGTAGATTCCGTACTCTCCATCGGGGAAGTCCTGAAGTGTGAACCAGTGTGCCTGTGCCATCCTGCTGTCGAGTTCGAGCAGTCGAAAGGCAACATCCATCTTGTGAGCCTGCATCTGTTCGGAAACATGCTTCGTCGTCCATCCAAACTCCGATAGATAGAAGCGTTTACTGACATCCGCCCCTTCGAGTTCTGTCAGGCTCTGGTACATCGCATCGAGATTCCGTTTCATTAGAGCGACAAGTTCCTCGTCTGATTCTTCACCTTGAGCTACGTAGATATGGATACCGACCCCATCCAGAGGATAGGAACCTGTCTGCGACTTCACTTCATCCCAACCCCATTGGGTCGTGCCAGCCTTCCATGTAGCGCTGAAGTACTCCCTGCCCAGATCATTCAGATGTGTGAACAAGGGACCGCTGACGAGCACGATTTCCTGCAGCACAGGATCGTTCTTTCGTTCCCCATCCATCTTGACGGCACGGTAGATGAGTTCGAGGTATCGGGCAAACCATCGGGGCTCGACCTGACTGACGGTGCCACCTGCCCAGTCGTTTGGTTCGTTGAAAGATTCATATACTTTGATTCGACCTTTGAAATGATCCACAATCTGTTGGAAAACAGCAGCATACTCCTGAGCATATTCCTCCGTGTTCAAGCGATCCCGTCTGGAGTTGGGAACGGCTTCCGCTCCAATGAGTCCATATACTTTCAGTCCCTTTGCCAACATCCCATCAATGATCTGATCATAGGTTTCAAACCAGGAAAGATTCTGAGGGCCTCGCGGTGTTGCGTCACCCGGAGAACTCCATGGGCCCAGAATGAAGTTCACTCGCACCCATTCAGTGCCGGTATCCATGAGAATCTGCCCGTCATTTGCAGGACTGATCGCGCCTGTACTCGCACTAATGGGTGCTCCGTTGTTGATGCCGTACTCCAAGCCGTGACAACGAACACTAACGAAAACAAACAACAAACCCACGACAGAGAATGCAAGGACGTTCATCAGCAAACCTCTTCTCGCTTTTGGTGTCTCTCAGACTCTCATCTTGTCACCCTCAACTTAGATGAGGCTCGCTTGGAAGACAGAGGGTGGAGAGTCTGAGAGAAACGGGCTTTTCGCGCACCAGGAGTTCAGAGACAGGAAGCCTCTCCGTACTCTTCCAAGACAAGGGAGACTACGCCATTTCATATTCGAGAGCAAGTCGGGGGAATCATCGAGTGGTCAGGAACCCTGAGACTTCTGATAACTGTATTCCATTCTGTTACTGAGTCAGGACGTTGATGTTGTCTTTGTGTTTGCGCAAAAGCCATCTGAATTGGTGGTAACTCAAACCCAGAAGGCCTGCGGCTTTCTTCTGGTTGAATCGGGACTGCTCCAGCGCCTTCTTCAGATAGGACAATTCGGTCTGTCTGAGCGTTTCTGCCATCGAGGCAAGGTCTTCAGTTTCAGCCGGTTTGTTTGTCTGCTTCATTGGCTGTGACTCAGGTTGATCCTGTGCCGTGACACTATACGTTCCCGCGAAGGGGTCGAAAGTGATTTCATTGATGAGGGCAGAATCCGAACGATAGACAGCACGTTCAACGACGTTTTTCAGATCGCGCACGTTGCCTGGCCACGAATGCTGCTCCATCTGTCGGATGGCTTGTTCGCTGAACTCGGGAATCTCCTTCCAGCCCAGTTCGAAAGCCATTCGTGTCGCAAAATGGTTGGCGAGCAGGAGGATGTCTTCCTGTCGCTCGCGCAGAGGAGGCAGCACGAGCACTTCGAAACTCAACCGGTCCAAGAGATCTTTCTTAAAGCGCCCCTGCTTGGCAAGTCCAGCCAGGTCCGCATTTGTCGCTCCGACGATTCGGACATCCACGTTGACCGCCATCGAGCTTCCCACCCGTTCAAAGGAACCGTACTCAACAACGCGCAGAATCTTTTCCTGAGCCTGGAGAGGAATTGTGCCAATCTCGTCGAGAAACAGCGTTCCCCCATGAGCGGCTTCGAAACGTCCCGTGCGCCTTGAGCCCGCACCGGTGAAAGCACCTGCCTCATGTCCAAATAGCTCCGACTCAATGAGGCTTGGAGCCAGAGCCGCGCAGTTGAGCGTGACCAACGGACCTTGCCAACGGGGAGAGAGATAGTGCAGTCGAGCCGCGGCAAGTTCCTTGCCGGTTCCACGCTCTCCGATGATGAGCACTGGTCGGTTGACCGAAGCGACTCGGGAGAGCTTCTCTTGAAATGCGAGAAACGCTTCAGACTGGCCTATTGCTTCCTTGACTTCCGTGCCGGAGGATCGACCTTGAAGTGGTTCTTCATGCGTTCTGGTCATATCTTTGATGAATTTTTACACCTATTAATAGCATTTAACGCTATCATATAATATATTATATCATAGAAAAAAAGCAAGCAAAATCACTTAACTCAAATGAACTGAGCAAATTAACTAATTTGACTAGAATTGGCATCCTGCTTGCTTTGAATGTCTAATGTTTTTGAGCGTATATCTGAATGTCGGAGGTTACTCAAATGGGAATCTTCTCACGAATGCGAGACATCATCAGTTCCAATATCAACGCAATGTTGGACAAAGCCGAGGATCCGGAGAAACTCGTCCGCCTCATGATTCAGGAGATGGAGGACACGCTGGTGGAAATCAAGGCATCCTGCGCCGGAACTATTGCCAACCGAAAGAAGATGGAGCGCTTCCTGGAGGAAGCCAAAGACCGGGCAACGGGTTGGGCGGAGAAGGCGCGTACCGCGGTCAACCGTGGGTTTGAGGATCTCGCCCGAGAGGCCCTGTGTCAGAAGCGGCGTTTCATGGAGCGAAGCCAGTCTCTGGAGCAGGAGTTGGACAAGTGCCAGACTTTGATTGAGTGCTACCAGAATGATATGATGCGGATTGAAGAGAAACTGGCAGCCGCGCGAGAGAAGCAGAGGCTGTTGATTCAGCGTCACATTCACGCCCAGACGCACAAGCGAGCGGAAGAGGAGATCAGGCGTCTGGATACCAGCGACGCATTCGTCCGATTCGAGAAATTCGAGACGCGCATTGATCGGATGGAAGCCGACGCGGACTTGGTCAACTTTGGGCGCAAGCCGACTCTGGAAGAGCAGTTTTCCAAGATCGAGACGGATGACGAGATCGAACGTGAGTTGGCTCAGTTGAAATCCACAGGAACAAAGAAGGAACCCAAAGCGGACGCATAACTGCTGAAAGGTGACAATACCCCGAGACAGATCTCGACCCTCTCCGAAGACCGGGGAGGGTCGAGAGGGGAAAAAGGGAACTCCTCCGCCTCAGCGGAGACGATAAGAAACTCTGGATCAAGGACCTAAGAATTATGGCTGGTTTTCGTCTTGGTGTTGCTGAGCTTGCGGTGATCCTGATCTTTGGTATTCCTTTGGTGGCCATTCTGGGAAGCTTTGCCATCGCGGCGCTGAAGATTCTGAGGGGTAGTTCCAGCCGACAGATGTCTGCCGAGGAGAGTCGTCTCGTTCAGGAGATTCACAACAGTCTGCAGCGCATGGAGCAGCGAGTGGATGCTCTGGAGACCATCCTTCTGGAACGAGATCGCTGGAGCGATAGAGAGGGTGCACGACGATGACGAAAATCAGTTTCGCGGTTCTATTGCTTCCTGTGCTTGCTTTTGTGGCGCTCTTGCTCGTAGGCTTCATCCTTGTTGTCGTAGGGCTGTTCCGCAGAGGCGGTTCAGGTCGGCAGATGTCTGGTGAAGAAGTGCTTTTGATTCAGGAGATGCACCAAGGCTTTCAGCGGATGGAGCAGCGCGTAGACGCTCTGGAGACCATCCTTTCCGAAA